>JAYSQD010000197.1:0-6358 GCA_043721835.1 Arenimonas sp.
TGCTGCGCCCAAACACCTCGATAAATCAGGGCGCAGCAAGCAGGCGCCCCTACGAAATCAACCCGCCAACTTCGCCTTCAACAATTGCGACACCACGCCCATATCCGCCTTGCCGGCGACCTTGGCCTTGATGATCGGCATGACCTTGCCCATCGCTTGCGGGCCGCTAACGCCAGCTTCGGCCAGGGCTTCATCAATGATCACGTTGATTTCGGATTCCGACATTTGCTCGGGCAAATACGCCTGGATGATGCCGAGCTCATATTTCTCGATCGAAGACAAATCGTCGCGGCCGGCGGCATCGAACTGGCTGATCGAATCCTTGCGTTGCTTGACCATTTTTTCCAGCACGGCCAATACAATCGCATCGGTAATTTCGATGCGTTCATCGACTTCGCGTTGTTTTAGTCCGGCGTTGATCAGGCGAATGACGGCGAGTTTTTCTTTTTCGCCACTTTTCATTGCGGTTTTCATGTCTTCAACGAGTTGCGCTTTCATGCTCATGGAAATCTCCTGGCAAATTACAGAAATACAAAAGGCCGGTGATGCTTGCGCAAGACCGGCCTCAAAGTCAGAACGCACGAGGCGTTCTAAGAATTAATACATGCGTTGACGTTTAGTAACGTCGCGCGAGCTGCGGCGTAATTGACGCTTAACAGCAGCTGCCGCTTTACGCTTGCGTTCTTGAGTCGGCTTTTCGTAGAACTCTTTCTTGCGGGTATCAGCCAGGACGCCGGCTTTTTCACAAGTGCGCTTGAAACGGCGCAGGGCAAATTCAAAGGGTTCGTTTTCGCGGACTTTTACATTAGGCATTTGAAACTCCACAGACAGGATTTCGCTTCGACTCCAGGCCAACTGGGCAGCGAGCCGCGTATGATACGCGGCATCCCCACTTCCGTGCAAGCCAAAACGGGCAGAAATTAGAGACGACATGCGAGTTTTAGGAATCGAAACCAGCTGCGATGAAACCGGCGTAGCCCTGTACGACACGGCCTTGGGCTTGCGTGCGCATGCCCTGTATAGCCAAATCGCCCTGCATGCCGAATACGGCGGCGTGGTGCCAGAGTTGGCTAGCCGTGACCATGTGCGCAAGCTTTTGCCGCTCGTGCGCCAGACTTTAGCCGAGGCCGATCTGATGATTTCAGACATCGATGCCGTGGCATTTACCGCTGGTCCGGGCCTGATCGGCGCACTTTTAGTCGGCGCCGCCGCTGGCCGCGCCATGGCCTGGGCTTTGGATGTGCCCGCCATTGGCGTTCATCATATGGAAGGCCATTTATTGGCGCCATTAATGGAAAAAAATCCGCCCAAACCACCCTTCGTTGCTTTGTTGGTGTCGGGTGGCCATACCCAGCTGGTATTGGTTAAAGCCATCGGCGACTATCAATTACTGGGCGAAACCTTGGACGATGCCGCCGGTGAAGCCTTCGATAAAACCGCCAAAATGATGGGCTTGCCGTACCCCGGTGGGCCCGAGCTGGCGAAACTGGCAGAAACCGGCGCGCCGGGCAATTATAAATTTTCGCGTCCGATGACTGACCGTCCCGGCCTGGATTTTAGTTTTTCCGGCCTGAAAACACAGGTATTGCTGGCGTGGCAGAAATCCGACAAGACCACCGAAACCCGCGCCGATATTGCCCGGGGTTTTGAAGATGCCGTTGTCGATACCCTGGCGATAAAATGCGAGCGGGCTTTGCGCGAATGTGGCTCGAATACTCTGGTGGTGGCCGGTGGCGTGGGCGCGAATAAGCGCCTGCGTGCAAAACTGGCAAATACTTGCGAAAAACTGCGTGGCCAAGTGTATTTTCCGCGCCCGGAATTTTGTACCGATAACGGCGCAATGATTGCCTTTGCCGGGGCTCTGCGTCTGCAAGCGGGCCAGCACGAAAGCCCGGCCATCACGGTGCAAGCACGCTGGGATATGGCAAGCTTGTCATCGGTTTAATTGGTTGAAGTTTAACTATCGGAGCGTGCTCTGGCGCACCGATTAGTTTCAATAAATCATTAAAATTAAAATCAAAGCAGCGCACCAAAGCGCACCCAACACAAAGAACGGAATTATGGACAAGGTTTTTATCGAAGCACTGGAAATTGAATGCGTCATCGGCATTTACGATTGGGAACGAAAAATAAAACAACCAATCATGCTCGATATCGAAATGGCATTCGATAACCGCATTCCCGCAGCAAGCGACAATATTGAAGACACGCTTGATTACAAAGCCGTCAGCAAACGCTTGATTCAATTTGTCAGCGAATCCGATTTTGGCTTGGTCGAAAAGCTGGCCGAACAATGCTGCAAGATTATTCTTGAAGAATTCAAAGTCTCGAACGTCAAGTTGAAACTCAGCAAAATTGGTGCCGTGCGCGGCGCCAAAGCCGTGGGTGTAATGCTGGAGCGTAGTGCTTGAGCCAGCACTTGCACGAAGCGTATTTAAGTTTGGGTTCCAATGAAAACCCGAAGCATTATTTAAAGCTGGCCATTGAAGCCCTCAAAAATACATTTGGTGAAGTATTGTTATCACCGGTTTATCGCACCCCCGCCGTGGGCTTTGAAGGGCCAGACTTTCTGAATTCCGCAGCGCGCATTAAAACAAATATGGATGTGTTTGCATTGGACGCCTGGCTGCACAAGCTGGAAGATTTTCATGGCAGAAGGCGCGATGTGCCACGCTATTCCAGTAGAACCCTGGATATCGATATTATTTTTTTTGATGATTTAATTATTTCGGGGCCAGGCAATCTTTGTATTCCCAGACCTGAACTCAAACATCCCTTTGTCCTGAAACCATTGGCAGACATTGCGCCAGATTTTCGTGACCCGGTATCCGGAAAAACACTCGCCCGCAGCTGGGCCGAACACCCCAATTTCAAACATGGTTTTATCGAAGAGTATATTTATTAAATGCGCAGAGGGAGTGGCATAAGCTGCTGTAAATGTGCCAAAAATAGTGATGTCAGGCAAGCCCTCCACCAGCGCATTGTAGTGGGAGCGTCCGTCTGGCGCGAAGCTTTTGCTTGCAAATCTACAACCAAAACGCATTCCAGTAAGGATACATTCCTGCACTTTTCACAATTCCGGCCCTGATCGGATTCATCACGATATAGCGAGCAATATCGACAATATTCTCTTCAGAACGAATAGCTCTGTCATGAAATCCCTTTTCCCAAAAACGATCTTTTGTGCCGAGCGCCATGTTTACTTTTCTGGCTGTATTCGTTTTTAGTCGGTTGATCAATCGCGATATCGATTCTCTATCTCCAATTTGCACCAGTAAATGCACATGGTCATACATAAGTACCCAGCACATGAGAGTTGCCTCATGCCAAAGCATTGGGTCATTGAGCGCTACGCAGAAAGCACGCGCTGCGTGATCATTTTCAGAGAAAATGGGTTGACGTTTGTTCGTTGTGAAAGTGATGAGATAGATCTGATTCGGCGATGAATAGCGATGTCGTCGTAGTGCACGGTAGCCTGAAGTATCGATACCAGTTTTCATTGTTCCCCCGTTAACCAGACATTCGCGCCTGACGGGCGCTCCCACGGGAGGTTCGCATCTATTTGTAGAGTGATCTGTCGGGAGAGGGAGCTGCTTTTTGTAGGGATTTCTTTCAGCCCGTCGCTCAGTTCTGGGCATTCGAGCCTAACGGACACTCCCACGGCAATGCGCTTTGGTAGGAGGGCCTTCTAGGCCCGATAACGCTCGCTCGCCGGATATATCACGCTTGCTGCAGCATTCGCGCCTAACGGGCGCTCCCACGACCGTATTTCCTACACGGGCTTAAGGCAAAGCAATTCGATAGCGCTTATTCACCACAGTAACAATCGGCGTTTTTCTAGTTTGATTGAAAGCATCAAACCCGGTTTTCAAATCATTCCAGAACGTCCGCCATTGCGAGTGCTGCCAATCGATTTTTGTGCTGTCGAAACGAAACGGAAAAACATGCACATCAATATTTTTTTGCCCGCCACGCAGGGCGGCTTCCATCAAGGTGTAAATCTCTTCGATATTCTCGTCGCCCATGGCATAACAGCCAATCGAAACGCAGTTGCCATGCACCATTAAATAATTGCCGGTGCGACCATTGGCACGGTCATAGGCATTGGGATACCCCAGATTGAACGCCAAGTGATAACTACTGTAAGGATTGAGTTGACCAAGACTCACCCGATAAAAACCTTCCGGCGATTGGCCGTCGCCTTGTTTTATTTTCGGCCCAAGCTGGCCAGAAAAAGTACAAATAGGGTAGCTATGAAACAAGGCAAATTTATCGTTTTGCTTTACCCAGACTTCTAATGCTTTTTCGGATTTGAATATGCGAATAAAAACCGGGTTGCCATAGACCAGTTTTTTTTCTTTGAGAGCAGTGACCAATGCAGGCTTGACTCGCTGCATCGCCTGTTCTGCAACGCCCGTCGCGAAAGCCGGGTCGCTGAAAAAGCAAAACAGTAGCAAGACAAGCAAATAATGTTGAAGTCGAATAAGCATGATCAGATATTCAGATATCGGCCGCCATCGATTCGAATAATTTGTCCGGTGCAATAGCTGGCATCCTGAATTAGCCAGCGTACTGCTTCGGCAATTTCTTCCGGGCTACCAGAACGGTGTAAAGGAGTGTCGGCTAGCATGGCGTTTTTATCGGCTTCAGGTTTTCCGGTGTCGGGCCATAAAATCGCGCCCGGTGCAATGCCGTTAACGCGAACACTGGGAGCCAATTCTTTTGCCAGTGATTGCGTCATCATTGCCAGCGCGGCTTTTGCCATGCAATAGACCGTATGATTTTTATGTGGACGCTCGGCGTAGATATCAACAATGCTTACAATGCTGCCCTTGCTCGTCTGTAAATGCGGCGCTGCGGCCTGCGACAGAAAAAATGGCGCCCAAGCATTTGAGGCAAATAATTTTTGCCAATCAGAATCTTGCGTAGTGCCAATGGGCGTTGGAAAAAAACTGCTGGCATTATTCACCAAGGCATCAAGACGACCGAAGCGACCGACGGTTTTCGCGATCATTTCTGGCAAACGATCAAACTCGCTTAACTCGGCCTGCAATATCAAAACGCTATCGGGTCGAATTAACTCCAATTCTTTCCGTAACTGTTCGGCTTCCGTTGCCGAGTTTCGATGATGGATAACCACAGAAAAACCCTTCGCATGCAAACATTTGGCAATGCTGCGGCCAATGCGTTTGGCAGCGCCGGTGATTAGAACGACAGGAGCAGTTTGCATAAAAACCCTTGTGTGGTGGAGGCGACCCATAAGCAGCCGCTTGTCGTGAACGATCAATATTACTATTTCATTACTTTTGGCGCTTGTAGATTTTGCATTATTTGACGCAATAATATGTCGCCATTGTGGCTAAAGTCATTTCTGAGGAGTGTGAAAATGTTTGCGAAGTTTTCTCGCAGTTGGGAATTGGTAAAAGCCAGCGCAGCGGTGTTGCGTTCGGATAAAGAATTGCTGGTTTTCCCGATCATCTCCGGCATTGCAGCCTTGATTGTGTTGGCAACTTTTGCCATACCCATAGTCAGCTTGAAGCTATTTGAAGGCGGCACTGGGCCGCTGGGCTATGTGCTTGGGTTCCTGTTTTACCTTTGCCAGTACTTCGTCATTTTCTTTTTCAACTCGGCGCTTGTGGGCGCTGCGATGATTCGTTTGAATGGTGGCGACCCCACAGTGGCCGACGGTCTGCGAATCGCACGTGAGCGTATGTTGCCGATTCTGGGCTATGCCGCGATTGCTGCAACGGTTGGATTATTGCTGCAATTCCTGAAAAACAAGGACAACTTTGTTATCCGCATGCTCGGTAGCTTATTGGGTACCGCCTGGACGGTCGCGAGTTTTCTGGTGGTGCCTGTGTTGGTCGCCAACAAAATAGGCCCAATAGATGCCGTCAAGAAAAGCATCGAATTACTGAAAACTACCTGGGGTGAAAATGCTGTCGGCCAATTAGGTATTGGTTTTGTGTTCGGTTTCATTATGGCCGGCGTGATTATTGTTGGCGCCCTTTTGAGTATTCTCGGCTTCACGGTATCGCCCTATCTGGGTGGCTCATTAGTCGCTTTGACAATTTTGACCGCATTGACGGTAGCCATTATTCAAAGCGCTTTGTCTGGCGTTTACGCGGCTGCCTTGTATCGCTTCGCCAATGACGGTGTTGCACCGCAGGGTTTTGAGAGCATGGGCTTGCAAACAGCGTTTCAAGCCAAGTAGGAGGGACTTCTAGTCCCGATTTTCCGGTTCGTCTCGAGCTTCAAAGCCCGCCTCTGCGAAGAGGCGGGCTTTTTTTATAAATTCAACCCGTAGGGGCGCCTGCTTGCTGCGCCCAAAATCTGCTAGCAAACCAAGGGCGCAGCA
>JAYSQD010000198.1:0-7116 GCA_043721835.1 Arenimonas sp.
GATCTTTGGGCGCAGCAAGCAAGCGCCCCTACGATTTGTTATTTCACATTTTGTTATTTCACATTAAATGGCAACATAGCAATATGATGAATACAAAAACCAAAATAGATCGCCCTCGCATTCCCAAAACTATCTGGGTGCTTGGCTTTGTCAGTCTTTTTACCGACATGAGTTCGGAGATCGTCCACAGCTTACTGCCGCTTTTATTGGCAACCGGCTTGGGTGCGAGCGCTGTCGTCATTGGTTTGATAGAAGGCGCTGCCGAGGCCTTGGTCATGGTGACCAAAGTATTTTCTGGCTATATTAGCGACGCTATCGGTAAACGAAAACCACTGGTCCTTTTTGGCTATGGTTTGGCAGCACTGACAAAACCCATCTTTCCCATCGCCGATTCGATCTGGCTATTTACCACCGCACGCATGCTCGACAGATTTGGCAAGGGTGTTCGCGGTGCACCCCGCGACGCCATGGTCAGCGAACTTTCGCCGCCTGAAATTCGCGGCGCCAGTTTTGGTTTGCGGCAATCAATGGATACGGTGGGCGCCGTACTTGGGCCGCTACTGGCCGTCGTTTTATTATGGTGGACGACCAACGATATCAAATTGGTTCTTTGGGTTGCCGTAATACCCGGTTTTATCGCAGTAATTTTGTTGCTCACCGCTGTACCAGAACCCAGTAACCCCAATCAAAAACCAGCACGCATGCCCATTAGCCGTGAAGGCTTAACACAGCTGGGCAAACCGTTTTGGCGCGTAGTTATCATGGGTGCTGTTATTTCACTGGCAAGATTTAGCGAAGCTTTTTTAATCTTGCGAGCTTCAAATTTAAAGGTGCAACTCACTTACATTCCTTTAGTCTTGGTCGTGATGAGTGTGATCTATGCTTTATCGGCTTACCCAGCGGGAAAATTATCTGATCGCATACCACGTCATTATTTACTTGCACTGGGTATGTTGATGCTGGCGCTTTCTTGCTTTGTACTTGCGATAGCCAATAATTATTGCTTATTGTTTTTCGGCATCGCACTTTGGGGCCTGCATATGGGCTTTAGCCAAGGCATTCTTGCCAGCATGGTGGCCGACACCGCTAATGAAAGTTATCGCGGCACGGCATTCGGTGTATTTAATCTTGTTTCAGGACTTGGTTTATTATTGGCAAGTGTTATTGCGGGTGTGCTTTGGGATTACATTAATCCTGCCGCTAGTTTTATTTTTGGTGCCAGTATTTCCATAGTATCGATAATATTAATTGTACGATTTAGCCCACGGTCGATAACTTCTGCGTAGGATTTCGTTACGTCGCCCGCAAGCAGCCTACTACTCTGGGTCTGCGTAGTAGGCCGCTTGCGGGCGACGAGCTTATCGAGTAATTGCGGCAGACGGACTTTTAATTTTTACCCAAACACCCGTAATTAGATCAATGCTTATGCCGGTGATGCATGTCCGGAAAGTGCGCGTGTGAATGCGCCAATGGCTCATGTTGGTGTGGATGTGAGTGTGGTTCAACACCATCCCATTCAGAGTCATGCACATGCTGATGATGTTCGTCATGCACGTGACGATGTTCGTGCTCCATGAACTCGTGTTGATGATCGTGTTCGTGGTGTTCGCTGACATGCAACCATACACCTAGCGCCATAAGACCACCGGCAACCCAAAAGCCGCTTTCGGGAGCTTCACGAAATAAAACCAGTGACAGTGCAGCACCGACAAACGGTGCGGTCGAAAAATAAGCACCAGTGCGTGCCGTGCCCAAATGACGCAAGGCCAGAACAAACATCACCAGGCTAATGCCATAACCACATAAGCCAATAATACCTGCCGCAGCGATGTGCGAAACATCTGGTATTCGGTTACCAAGCACCAATGCGATGCCAATATTAATGATGCCTGCCACGCCGCCTTTGATGGCGGCGATTTGTACAGGGTCGCCACCGGAAACAACACGCGTGAAATTATTATCGATCGCCCAACACGCGCAGGCACCCGCGATAGCAAGCGCACCCCACGGAATTCCTATCTGGGCATCACGTGACCATGACAACAACACACCACCCGCCACAATTGCGACCATCCCGAGGAATACCCGACGATCGACATTTTCTTTGAATACCACCCAAGCGAGTACGGCCGTTAGCACGCCTTCAAGGTTCAACATTAAGGAAGCCGTTGATGCAGGTGTGCTGACTAGGCCAATCATCAATAATACCGGCCCGAGTACACCGCCAAAAAATACCGCCGCCGACAACCAAGGAATATCGGAACGGCGAAGTGATGCTTCAGCATTATTGTTGGACTGCCTAAACAGGCGACGAACAATGAGCCAAAAAGTTAGACCCATGCCCGAGCCAGCATAGAGAAGCCCTGCCAGCATGACAGGCTGAATATCCGCGACCAAGAGCTTAGCCAAGGGCGTACTGAGCCCAAATAGAATGGCCGCCAACAAACCGGTACCAATACCTATCGGATATTTAGCCAACCATTTGTTCAATTCTAGCTCCGATCATTGGCGGTGGTAGTGCAAAGGTGTCCATTATAGGATTGTTTTGCCAATAAAAAATAAATCCACAAAATACTCGTAGTCCTAACGATGAGTTTTAATATAACAGCCCGTAAGTAGATGCTTGATAAGTACTTGGCAACCTTCAGCCACGACAAGTCCGCTTCGGTGTTATATCTGCAGGAGCGAGCTCTGCTCGCGAAACCTGCGACGATATTAGATGTAGGAGCGAGCTCTGCTCGCGAAAACCCTGCGACGATATTAGATGCAGGAGCGAGCTCTGCTCGCGAAACCTGCGACGATATTAGATGTAGGAGCGAGCTCTGCTCGCGAAAACCCTGCGACGATGTTAGATGCAGGAGCGAGCTCTGCTCGCGAAAACCCTGCGACAAGGTATTTCGCGAGCACAGCTCGCTCTTACGGATTATTTTGCGCATGAAAGCAACTCCCCCATTGGAATAGTATTGCAGTAAGCATGGAAGCTAATATGCAATCAAGATCAATTCGACGAGAATGCAACAGCATGGCAGAACACGCACACGACCACGGCTTGAATTCCATTAAACACGAAAAACCGCTGTGGTGGGCGTTGGCACTTACCGCATCGTTTTTGATTGCCGAAATTGTGGCGGCGTTTATTACCAACAGCTTAGCTTTGCTGTCCGATGCCGCCCATATGGCGACCGACACTTTGGCTTTGGTCATCGCCTTAATTGCCGTGCGTTTATCGCGGCGACCGCCGGATGCAAAACGCACTTATGGTTATGCACGCGTTGAGGCTTTCGGTGCGCTTATTAATGGCAGTCTATTATTCTTGGTAGCTGCTTATATTTTTTGGGAAGCCATTGGTCGCTTTGCAAGACCGCCTGAAGTTGCCAGCACCGGCATGTTGATTATTGCAGCGCTGGGTCTAATCGTTAACATGATCGCTATGCGCTTGCTGAAAGCGGGCAGCGAAGAAAATTTGAATATGAAAGGCGCGTATCTTGAAGTGTGGAGCGACATGCTCGGCTCGCTCGCGGTACTGATTGCCGCCGTGATTATTTATTTCACAAAATGGTGGATTCTTGATCCTATTCTTGCAGTGCTGATTGGTTTATGGGTATTGCCACGCACCTGGACTTTATTGCGCGCCAGTGTTCATATTTTGCTCGAAGGTGTGCCGGACAATATTGTCTTGTCCGAAGTTCGCGAACTATTGCTCAATACACCCGGCGTCAACGACGTGCATGATTTGCATATCTGGTCACTGGCGAGCAAATCGCCGACGATGACAGCTCACATAGTGGCCGATGACAACGTAAAAGATTTGCAGGCCCTAAGACAATCCATTGTTGAAAAATTAAAAGACGGTTTCGATATACATCACCTGACTTTGCAAATGGAAACCACCGCATGCACAAGCAAGCCTTGTGACGCCAATAAACATGAGCAGCACGATCACAGACATCATCAGCATCATTGATTATGTGAGCCAATCGTAGGGTGGGCACCGCCCACCTTTTCTTGCGAATATTTATCGTCTTGGTGGGCAATGCCCACCCTACGGCTTTGCTTTAATTTTATCGAAGGTTATTCGCGGCTTACGCCGCTCCCACTTAATACACCCCACCCGTTGCCCTTTGCCTTGGTTCGGCTAGACTTGATTTCACTTCCGCCACGCACCGGGACGGGCCATGCCCGATATCTTCGTCAGCTATGCTTCCGCCGATCGCGATGCGGCTTTTCGCATCGTCGGTTTTCTGGAAGGCCAGGGCATCCATTGCTGGGTCGCGCCGCGCGATGTCTCGCCCGGGGTGGAATATGGTTCGGCCATCATCAATGCCATCGAACAATGCAAGGCCTTGGTGCTCGTATTATCTGATCAATCGAATGATTCGCAATTCGTCCGCAAGGAAGTCGAACGCGCCGTCAGTAAAACCAAAGTGGTATTGCCGGTACGCATTCGCGAGGTGACGCCGTCGGGTTCGCTGGAGTTTTATATTTCATCGGCACAATGGGTCGATGCCTGGAAGACCCCGATGGAGCAACACCTGATGCCGCTGGTAGCGGCTATCAAGGCGATGAATTCACCGGACTCGGCGCCAGTACGTTCTGCACCTCTTTATGTAACACCTGCTCCGGCACCCGCACGCTCGCACTCGCCTCTGCTGCTCGGTATTGCGACGGTTGCACTGCTGGCTGCGGCGATTACCGGAACATTGCTCTACACCAGCAAGAACAATGCAAACGTGCAGCAAGCTGCCGTTGAAACCGCAGCGGCACCATCAACAAAAACGACGGTTGCCAGCACGGCGTCGGATGTGCCGAACATGGTTCTGGCACCGGACGAAATCGAGCCGGTACAACCGTCGGCGCCGGTCAGCTCGCCCCCCATTCAAACGGCAGCCGCAAGCGCAGCGCCTGTCGCAGCACCGGCACCAACAGCCACCGGCCCGAAGCGCAACGATATCGCTTTCGTACTCGGCAACTGGTGCCAGCCTTACAACGGCCTGACCATTCGTTATGAAGTAATACGCACGGGCGCCGATACCGTGTTGACCAGAATCAATCATCCACAAGCCGCGCCCTGGGATGTTGCTTCTCGCGTCGTTGCCACCGGTAACGGTTTTGATTTTTTGCCTTTGGACCCGTCGGCTGACCAAAGTGACAGTTTTCATTTCGACATCATCGACGACAAAATGTTGAAACTCACTTCGCTCAAAGACGAGGCGGAAGATGGTTCGATACTCCGCATCCGCTGCGCCGCCCAATAATTCACTGCAATGAAAGACCCGTCAATCTGGCTCACCGAAGTCCGCCAGCTCGAAGCTCGTGGTGAATTGCTGCTGGCTTTTGATACTGCACTGCATGGTCTTGAAGAACACCCGAATGATTTGCGCCTGAGTCATCGCGCCGTTCTTAATCTTGCAAAGGCCGGTGCCACTGCAAATGCGGAAATGGAATTCGAACGTCTGGGACTAGAGCATTCTGATGACCCGGATGTCGCCGCATTAAAAGCACGCATCGCCAAAGATCATGCCCTCGACGCCAGCGGTGAAGTTCGTATCAACCTGCTCTCGCATGCCGCGGATCTTTACGAAAACATCTATCGGCGAAACAAGGATTATTATCCCGGCGTCAATGTGGCGAGCCTGCGCTTACTGGCGGGGCAAACTGAGGCGGCGGAAACGATTGCATGTGAAGTGCTCGCCCTTTGCCAATCGGCTGTTGGCAATGCAGAAGATGTTTATTACCAACCGGCGTCGGAAGCCGAAGCCGCGTTGGTACTCGGCGATACCGCTACCGCACGCCTTGCCCTGGAACGTGCGGCAAACGCGGGCAAGGACTTGGCTCCACGTGCTGCAACGCGTCGGCAACTGCGCATGATTTGCGCAGCGCGCGGCATTGCCGATGACGTGCTTGATCCACTGGCTTCGCCCACGGTCATCAACTTCACCGGCCATATGATTGCCGCACCCGGAGCGCAGGGTCGTTTTCCTGCCGAACAGGAAATGGCAGTCGCAAAGCAAATCGCCGAACGATTGGAAAAATATCGCGTTGGTTTCGGCTATGGCCCACTCGCTTGCGGCGGCGACATTTTGTTTGCCGAAGCCCTGCTGGCGCGCGGTGCCGAACTGCATGTGGTGTTGCCGTTTGCGCGCGATGAATTTATTGAAATTTCGGTTGCGCCGGCCGGACCGGAATGGGTCAAGCGTTTCGAAACTTGCATGCAACGCGCGGCATCGATTACCTATGCCACCGAAGATCGCTATCTCGTCCACGATTGGGTATTCGCCTACGGCTCGTTTGTGGCGATGGGTCTGGCAGTGCTTCGCGCCCGATTTCTCGATGCCGATGTCTTGCAGATGGCCGTTTGGGACGGCATCGAAACTGAAGGTATGGCCGGCACCGGTTATGACGTTCGTACCTGGCGAAATGCCGGTCGCGCGCTGGAAGTCATCACCCCGGTCCCTGAAGCGAAACCATCCACGACCAACAAGCCAGCGGTTCCAGTCGTTGGCGGCCAACGCGAACTCAAGGCGATGCTATTCGGTGATGTGCGTGGTTTCAGCAAACTCACCGAATCGCAAATTCCCGCTTTTGTCAGTCATCTGCTCGGCGCCATCGGCGAAGTACTCGCACGTTATGGCGACCGTGTGCTTTATCGCAATACCTGGGGCGACGGTCTGTTTGTGGTATTGAACGACGCCCCGGTTGCCGCGCAATGCGCCCTGGAATTACAGGCAGCAATGGCCATGATTGATCTTGAAGCTTACGGATTGCCGGACACATTGGCCCTGCGTCTTGGCGGTCATTTCGGCCCGGTGTTTGAAACCACCGATCCTGTTCTGCATTTGACCAATTATTTTGGCGCGCACGTAAGCCGCACAGCCCGCATTGAACCGGTGACACCGCCGGGCGAAGTGTATGTCACCGAACAATTTGCTGCGCGCTTGGCATTGGAGCCAAATGCCTATGCCTGCGATTACGTTGGCCAAATTCCGGCCGCAAAAAGCTACGGCACCATGCGGATGTATCACCTGCACGCGCCGCGAAATTATTAGGCAGAAATTCAGTGGGAGCGTCCGTCAGGCGCGACAGATCTGGCGAGGTTTTTCGCGCCTGACGGACGCT
>JAYSQD010000199.1:0-4699 GCA_043721835.1 Arenimonas sp.
CACCGTGGCTGCCTGGGTCAGCGGATGCTCATCGGGCGTAGCTGAGGTTGATGTTTCATTACGGCCGTAATACCACCATGCCGCAATACCCGCCGCGAATAGGAGCAGCAAGGCGACAAAAATGCCGTTATGAACCTTTTTGTCGTTAGTATTTTTCAAGATTCCCATTGGCTTATCATCCCTAGAGCGAAACATTGCAAGCAACATTGATGACAAAGAATACTTGAAAATACGCCCCATCACATAGCATTAACCTGGCCATGATACGGCTTAGTCGCGCCATTAAATGCCCGAAGGCTGTGGTTAAGGATATTCGAGGATTGATGCGGCTATACAAAATGAGATCGTCACTCAACGACTTCTTGTTGACCAGTGGGGCTTCGCCGTTAAAAACCAACCGGATGCAGTGTCCACGGTCGTTAGCTTTTGTAGGAGCCTTAGGCTTTTGTAGGAGCCCGCTCCATGATCTGAGCGTAGCGAAGGTCAGGAGCTGGCGAAAAAATGCGAAGCGCTCGTACCGGCCTGAATTTTTCGGACCTACAGAGCCACGGACAAGGCTGATAAAAGTTAACGGAAACAGCGAGTCTTGAACTTTGTATTCGTTGATGGGCTTTCATCGAACCAAAGCATCGCCAGCTCATCGACTCTCGCTTAGTTCGTGTCTCCGAGCGGGCTACAAAAGGAAAAGCCGCGAGTCAACGCATTGACTTTTCGATTGAAAGCAGTGGATTGATTTTCAAAGGAGGGGCAGGCTGGCCTACCCTCGTATTTTTGGACACTTTTTTCCATTCACGCTAAAATATCGGCTTAAACCTGAGGCCTATCTATGTGCGGAATTGTCGGTGCGGTAGCGAAACGCGATGTGGTGCCATTTTTAGTCGATGGTTTGAAGCGCTTGGAATATCGCGGTTACGATTCGGCGGGCATAGCGGTTTTATCCGGTGAGTTGCGCCGCGTAAGACGCACCGGCCGTGTTGCCGAAATGGAAAACGGCGCGCGCGAAGAAAATCTGCACGGGCATGTCGGTATCGGCCATACCCGCTGGGCCACCCATGGCGGTGTCACCGAAGGCAATGCGCACCCACATATTAGTTCGGGCGAATTAGCCTTGGTGCATAACGGCATTATTGAAAACCACGAGCAGCAGCGTGATCGTTTGCGGGAATTAGGTTACGTTTTTGAATCACAAACCGACACCGAAGTCATCGGCCATTTGATTCATCATTATTTAAAACAGGAAGGCGATTTATTACGCGCGACCCAGCTTGCCGTGAAAGAACTTGAAGGCGCTTATGCCATTGCCGTGATCAGCAAGTTTGATCCGGAAAGATTAGTGGCTGCGCGCATGGGCTGCCCATTGTTGGTTGGCTTGGGCGATGGCGAAAATTTTATTGCCTCCGATGCTTCGGCAGTGATTTCGATCACGCGCAAGATAATTTTTCTGGAAGAGGGCGATGTCGCCGATGTGCGCTTAGATGGCGTTACGGTATTTGATACCGATGGCAACAAGATCGAACGCAAGATCCATATGTCGAATGTGTCACTAGCTTCGATGGAACTCGGCCCTTATAGCCATTTCATGCAGAAAGAAATTCACGAACAACCGCGCGCAATAGCCGACACCATTGAACCGATTATGGCGGAAGGTTTTTCGCCGACCTTGTTTGGTGAAAATGCGGCTGAATTATTGGCCGATGTGACTTCAGTTCAAATTCTTGCCTGCGGCACCAGTTACTACGCGGGACTAACCGCACGCTACTGGATGGAAGCGATGGCCAATATTCCGTGCAGTGTCGAAATTGCCAGTGAATATCGTTATCGCGCCGCGGTCGCGAATCCAAAACAATTGATCGTGACCATATCGCAATCGGGTGAAACCCTCGACACGATGGAAGCCCTGAAGTACGCAAAAAGCTTAGGTCAGGCAAAAACATTGTCAATCTGTAATGTGCAGGAAAGCGCGATTCCGCGTTCAAGCGCAATGGTGTTCTATACCCGTGCCGGTGCCGAAATCGGCGTGGCTTCGACCAAGGCCTTTACCACGCAATTAATTGCACTGTTTGCTTTGGTGGGAACGCTGGCAAAATTAAATGGTCGCCTGGACCAGGAAGCCGAACAAAAATTGATGGAAGAATTACGCCATCTGCCAGGCAGCGTGCAACACGCCTTGAATCTGGAACCACAGATTACGATATGGGCAGAGAGATTCTCGTCGAAACAACATGCGTTATTTTTAGGTCGTGGCCTGCATTATCCGATTGCTTTGGAAGGTGCCTTAAAACTCAAAGAAATTTCCTATATTCATGCCGAAGCTTATCCTGCCGGTGAATTGAAACACGGTCCGCTAGCCCTGGTTGATAAGGACATGCCGGTCGTTGTTATCGCGCCGAATGACGCCTTGCTGGAAAAAGTAAAATCCAATATTCAGGAAGTGCGTGCACGTGGTGGCGAGATGTATGTATTCGCCGATGCCGATAGCCACTTCAGTGAATCGGAAGGCGTGCATGTTATCCGCACCCCGCGCCATGTCGGCATTTTAAGCCCGGTCGTGCATGCCATTCCGGTGCAATTGCTGGCTTATCATGCGGCACTCACCAAAGGCACCGATGTCGATAAGCCACGCAATTTGGCGAAGTCGGTTACCGTCGAATAATTTTGTAAGGGCGCTTGCCCGCTGCGCCCAAACCCGCGACATTAAAAAATAACTCAAATCCCATGACCCAATCCCTCCGCATCTGCGTTTACGCCGCCTCTTCCAACCAGGTCGCTTCCCAATTTCATGATGCCGCTTTTCAACTCGGCGAGACTTTAGCGAAAGCCGGTCACAGCATTGTTTATGGCGGCGGATCGCAAGGCTTGATGGGCGCCTTGGCCGATGGCGCCTTGAAACATCAGGGCAAAGTTATCGGCATCTTGCCCAAATTCATGGCGGATCTGGAATGGGGCCATACCGGTTTAACGCATCTCGATTTAGTCGAAGACATGCGTGAGCGCAAACATAAATTACTGAGCGGTTCTGATGCCGTCATTGCCTTGCCAGGTGGCTGCGGCACGCTCGAAGAATTGTTTGAAGCGATCACGCTTAAACGACTCGGCATTTATTTCAATCCGATTATTTTAGTGAATACGAATAATTTCTACGCGCCCCTGCAAACATTCATGCAGCAAGTGATCAATGAAAAATTCATGAACCCCGAACACGAAGCCATGTGGTCACTGGTTGATTCTGTCGATGACGTATTGCCAAAAATTATCGCAACGCCGAAATGGCGCGAAGACGCGCGCGACTATGCCGTTGTGCGTTAATCACATTCATACTGAAGAACACGAATGAAAATATTATTGATTGGTTCCGGTGGTCGTGAGCACGCACTGGCCTGGAAGCTGGCGCAGTCGGAACGCGTAACAGAAGTGCTGGTGGCGCCGGGCAATGCGGGCACAGCACTGGAAAAAAAATGTCGCAATATCGATATTGCTGTCAATAATCTTGATGCGCTGCTGCAATGCGCGAAAGATGAAAACGTCAACATTACTGTCGTTGGCCCGGAAGCGCCTTTGGTCGGCGGCGTGGTGGATTTATTTCGCGAACATGGTTTAAAAATTTTTGGCCCAACAAAATTGGCGGCACAACTTGAAGGCAGTAAAGCCTATGCCAAGGATTTTTTGGCTCGCCATAAAATTCCGACGGCCTATTACGCGGTGTTTGATGACGTTGAATTAGCCCTCGATCATCTGCATGAAGTCGGTGCCCCGATTGTGATCAAGGCCGACGGTTTGGCAGCGGGCAAGGGCGTAGTAGTGGCGATGACATTCGATGAAGCCGAGGCCGCGATCGTCGATATGCTGAGTGGCAATAAACTTGGCGCTGCAGGTTCGCGAGTGGTGATTGAAGAATTTCTGGAGGGTGAAGAAGCTAGTTTTATCTGCATGGTCGATGGTAAAACTGCCTTGCCGATGGCGACCAGTCAAGACCATAAGCGCGTACATGATGGCGACACGGGCCCGAACACGGGTGGCATGGGCGCTTACTCACCCGCTCCAGTAGTAACGGTAGACGTGCATGCGCGAGTGATGCGTGAAGTGATCGAGCCGACCGTAAAAGGCATGATTGACGACGGTATTCCGTTCACCGGTTTTTTATACGCCGGTCTAATGATCGACGGCAGCGGCGCATCAAAAGTTATCGAGTTTAATGTGCGTTTTGGCGATCCGGAAACCCAGCCGATCATGATGCGTTTGCAATCGGATTTAGTCGATTTGATTGAAGCCGCTCTCGCCGGACAATTGCATGAAACCCAAGCACGCTGGAATCCGCGCCCGGCACTGGGTGTCGTAATGGCGGCCAGAAATTACCCGGAAGCACCGCAAATTGGCGACGTCATTGAAGGCTTGAATACACCTTCACCGATCGGTAGCAAAATATTTCATGCCAGCACCACGCCGCATGAGCATCAGGTGTTAACCAGCGGCGGTCGCGTGCTGTGTGCTTGCGCATTGGGCGATAGCGTTGCCGATGCGCAGCGACTAGCTTATGAAGCCGTTGAGAGCATTTCCTGGGACGGTGAATTTCATCGCAGTGATATTGGCTGGCGTGCAATTGAGCGCGAGAAAAAAGCATAAAAGGTATTTTCTGCCCGTACTTGTGGTCGTAGGAGGGCTGTAAGGCCCGAATACTGTCAGACAGTTCGGGCCTTACAGC
>JAYSQD010000200.1:0-16704 GCA_043721835.1 Arenimonas sp.
GGGCGCAGCAAGCAGCGCCCCTACGGTTTATATCTTTGCCATAAATACACCGGCACGCCTGCGATCAATAATCCTGCACCCCAAAGCAGGGCTTCATTACCGGTACCTTTCAAGGCCCAGAGCGCGTAGAACATTGCGAGTCCAGCGACGACCAATTTGTACGCTTGGGCTTTTTGATTCATCTTTATCCAGGCAGCCACACTTACTGCGTACGGTAATAATGCGGCGGCGGTAGATAATAAAATCGAGAAGGCGAATAGTTGAATCAGTGATTGCGTGTAGTTACTTAATACAATAATCGTGGCTAAGGTCGTGCTAATGAGTAAGCCTGCTACTGGCGTACTGCGCTTATCCACTTTGGCAAATATCGACGGGAATAATTTATCGTTTGCGGCGGCGAGCGGCACCTGAGCTTGCAACAAAACCCATCCGTTTAAGGCTCCGAAACAGGAGATGGTAGCGATAATGCCAATCGCCAAACCAGCCGAGGCACCCCATAAACGTGTGGCAGCATCGGCCATGGGCGCAGCCGATTTAACCAGTACCTCTGATGGCAATAAGCCGATCACCACAGTGCAGGTGAGCATGGTGGCGATACCGGCAATGAGCATTCCGATAATAGTGGCTCGCGGCACGGTACGTTCGGGGTCTTTGATTGATGCCGACGGAATGGTGGCTGCTTCAAAACCTAAAAACGCCCATAGCGTGATGGCGGCTGTCATTGTGCTTACAGCAAATAAAGATTGACCGCTGGGATTAAACGGTTGATAGGAATCTGCTTGAATATAAGCCAGCCCAAGTACGCCAAATAAAATAAGCGGTACTATTTTTAGAATAGTAGTGACCAGTTGCATGCGACCGGCTTCGCGTACACCCGCAATATTGACGAAGGTGCAGAACCATAGTGCTAACAGTGCAGCGATTGCACCGCGTAAGGGTGTGCTGGTGGCTTGCGGAAAAACGGCGCCAAGACTTCCAGCAAACGCGACCGCCAATGCCGCATTGCCGCACCACATCGAAATCCAGTTACTCCAGGCAACAAAAAAGCCCGCTCCGGGCCCGAATGCTTCATGTGCATAGGCGTACGAGCCGCCAGTGCGGGTAATTTTTTTCGCCAGCCATGAATACACAATTGCCAGTAGTAATGCCCCAAAAAGTGTTATGCCCCAGCCGAGCAAACTTGCGGCACCGTATGAGGCCAGTGTTGCCGGTAATAAAAACACACCAGAACCAATCATGCTGCCAACGACCAATGCGATAGCGGTCCATAAGCCGAGAGGTTTCTGTGCTGTGCTCATGTGAGCTCTTTTATTCTGGAGTAAGCGCTGCGTAATATTTCATGGAAATGATGCACGGCGTTTTCACGCAGGGGATTCAGGCGCCCTGCGGTATAGGAACCCGAAGACAAACCGATTTGTACCGATTCGCAAATATCCACATCTTCTTTTTGCACTTCGTCGCTGAATTCAAGATCACGTTCACGCCGTTGCGCGGCTTTTTCACTATCGTCGGCGGCATAGTAGTAATCGAACTCAACGCGACACTTGTTGATGCCCAGCGGAATAACCCGATTGGTTTGCAAGCGGCCCGGCAGAATATTCAACATAGTGTTGGGATAAATAAAATAATACAGCGCATCGCCCGAGCCGTATAAGTCGTCATCGCTTTCCAGCGGACTGAACTGGTAGGAATACCATTCGGCGGTTTCGGTAATGTAGGTACGGTAATCGAGCAGGTTATTCAAGCCGGGATGTATATGCGGTACATGATAGCCTTCCAGATAATTATCGACATACACTTTCCAGTTGCAGTTAACGTCGTAGCCCACACGGCGATGAAAAACATAATCCTGCAATGATTGCTGGCCGAGTCTTTCATCAATGCCTTTTACGACATCGGAAAAGGCCGGCGCATCATCGGTCGCAACAAATACCAAGCCGTGCCAGACGGCAACTTTTGCTTCGGGCAATTTAACGTCAGATGGTGTGAAGTTTTCGGTTTGTTGCATTTCTGGCGCACTTTTTAATACGCCATCTAAACCATACGTCCAGCCATGGTATTTGCAACGCAATACTTTGGCTTGTTTGGCATCGCAAGTAGCAATCGGCCCGGCGCGGTGGCGGCAGACATTATGAAAAGCCTTAATGCTGCCATCGACCGATCGTAAAATAATCAGCGGCAAACCGGCGATATTGGTAACAATATAATCACCGGCATCGGCAATTTGCGATTGATGACAGACCCATTGCCAGCTACGGGCAAATACGGCGCGTGCATCAAGTTCGGCGGTGTCGGTATCGGTATAGAAAACGGCGGGCAGGGCAGTTGCCAGAGCAAGCTTTTGCGATGCCAGATGCGTATCGGAAAATAAGTGTTGCATGGTCTTTATAAACTTGATGGGACTGGAATGCTGAGAGTGTAAACCAGAAACTCGTCGTCACGCTGGTAATGTAGTTTTTCATACAGCGCCTGCGCCTTGTGATTGCTACGGGCGGTTTGTAGGAATATCTCGCAGGCATTTGTTTCTGCAGCGAGCTGTCTGGCGGCCGCCATTAGCGCATTGGCAACGCCCATGCGGCGGGCATTTGGCAGGACGAACAAATCGTTCAAAATCCAGCTCGGTTTCAGGCTCAGGCTGGCAAAGGCCGGGTAGAGTTGAGTAAAGCCGACGGTTTTTGCGGATGATGCCGCAATAAAAATTATCGACTGTTTGTTTGTAATTCGTTCGCTCAAAAAATGCCGGATGGCGGCAGATTCATACTTGCGTTCGTAAAATTCGAGATAGCCTGAAAATAATATCTCGAGTGTGTCGAGATCGTTCAGAGTGGCTTGGTGAATTTTTATCATATGGATAGAAGCTTATTTTTTTAAGGTTTGATTGTAAATGCAACAGAAGCGATATCTCGATGATCTCGTCACCCCGTTGAAAAACGGGGCCCAGAAGTTAAGTGCGAAGCATGTTTTAGAGCCTGCTTAGTAGTTATTTCTGGGTCCCGACTTTCGTCGAGATGACGCTATTTTTTTACACTCGAATTAAGATTAAAGAAATACAAGACACCACCCAGCGCTATCGCCGGGCACCAAATCCACCGGAATTCCGAGCCTAATACTGACAGACTTCGCATCGAGAAAAAGCCCCGGCCAATGGCCGAGACTTCAATGCCAGTCCAAGGAAAAAAGAAACGCGTATTGTCGTATGGCCAGAATAATGCAACGCCAAGACCGCCATCGGTAAGAGCATCGAGCAGTGGATGTGAAACGGCACAGACACTGACGAACAAAAACGCAGCAAGTCGGGAACAGCCGAGTTTTTTGTGTGCTATCAATGCAACAAGCCCGAGCACAAGCGCGAAAAAAATCGAATGGGTAAAACCGCGATGGCCAAATTGCGAGGCGTATTCAATACCGAATTTAAAACCAACGACATCGGCATCGGGAATAAGACTCGCCACAACACCGGCACAAAGCAGATGCTCGGATATTTTTTTTCGACCGAGACCCAGCCCAATGACAAGCGGAATGGCGATATGGGAAATGATGGTGGGCATGTTTGATTTACTCTAACAAAAAAAACGGTCAGGAAATCCTGACCGTTTTTTGTGTGCTGCTTATGAAGTCGAAAAAGATTATTTCCAACCGCATTCTTTACCTTTGTTCTGTTCTTGAAGCCAGGTATTGAGTGGTGCGAAGTATTCAAGCACTGCGCCGGCATCCATTTTTTCGCCACCGGTTAATTCTTTCAATGTAGCGGGCCAAGGCTGGCTTGCACCTTTGCCTAGCATCGCCCAATAGCGTTTACCGGCTTCAGGGTTATTGGCGAAACTGCATTGATATAGCGGGCCTTTAAAGCCAGAGGCATCACAAAGTGATTTATAGAATTGGAACTGCAAAATATCGGCCATAAAATAACGTGTGTAGGGTGTATTGCCCGGCACATGATATTTCGCACCCGGATCGAAGTTTTCTTCACCACGTGGTGTAGCAGGTGCAACGCCTTGGTATTTTGCTTTGAGTTCCCACCAGGCCTTATTATAATTTTCCGGTTTGATCGAACCATCGAACACACCCCAGCGCCAGCGGTCGATCATCAGGCCAAACGGTAGAAAGGCGACTTTTGCCAATGCCATGCGCATTTGTGCATTGATGGTGGCTTCATTGCTCACCATGGGTTTATCGACCAAGCCTTTGGAGTTCAAATATTCCGGCGTCATTGACAGCACAATGGTGTCGCCGATGGCTTCATGAAAACCATCGTTAGCGCCATTTTGGAAAAGGGCCGGCGATTTTTGATACGCCAGATAATAATAAATATGGCCGAGTTCGTGATAAATCGTGGTGTAGGAATCTTCATCCGGTTTGATACACATTTTTATACGCACTTCGCCGTCCATCGTCATCGGCCATGCGCTGGCATGGCATACAACGTCACGGTCACGTGGCTTCACGAATTGTGATTTTTCCCAGAACGACTCGGGTAGTTTCGGCATGCCCAGGCTGACATAAAAACCTTCAGCCTCACGCGCCATGGCTTTGGCCTGAGCAAGATCTGCCGCACGTCCGACTTCAACACCTTCTTCGGCGTTCGGTTGACGATTATTTTCTTTGACGAAATCGCCGACTAATCCGACATATTTTTCATTACGCTGTTTTTGTAATGCAGCAGTAATATCCAGCTTCGGTGCATTGCTGTATGGCTGTAATATTGGCCACAAATTACCCCAGTCTTGTTGCCAGAGATTGCCAGTCAAGTGCGCAGGAATCATGCCGTTTACTTGGCCTTTATCGGCGCCGTATTTTTCGACCAGTTTATTTTTTGTATAGCACTGCAGTTGGTCATAAAGCGGTTTAACCTGGCCCCATAGACGATCGGTTTCAGCCTGAAAATCAGCAGGCTTCATATCATAGCCACTGCGCCATAATTCACCGGTGTTGGCAAAGCCCTGGTCTTTCGCGCCGATATTATTTAACTCAACAAACCTTTGGTATTGTTTGCGCATGGGCACGGAAATAGTATGCCAACCCTGCCAGGCATCGAGTTGTTCTTCATAGGTACTATTATTATTGGCTAGAATATCTTCGATCTGACCGATGTCTTTGCAAGAGCCCGGATTTTTGGGATCTTTACAATATTTGCCGGCACCATATTCGCCATTGAGCTTGGTGCCAACTTCGGTAAGTTCGGCTAAAAGCTTAGGGTCTTTCGGTGGTGGAACGGTAATGCCGAGTTTTAATAATTGCAGCGCACGAGCGGTGTCGGGTGGAAGTTTTTGTCCGTCGAAGCGCTTGGCTTCTTCAGCATATTGACCCAATTTTATCAGCGAACGCTCATTGGCTTTTGAAGAGAGCAGCTGGGTGTCGTCGGTGATATCGGTTTCCGACATCCATTGTGCAGCGGTCGCTTCAACATAGTCAGAACGCATTTCAGCGTTAACGCGAGCAACGAACTGATCGGCAGTTTCATTGGAGCGATCAGCAGTCGTTGGCGTTGCAGAACTAGTAGGTTGCTTGCAGGCACTAATGGAAAGCACGGCGGCAGAAATACTCAGCACGAGTGCGGCGCGTTTAAGGTTCACGGGATTCTCCAAAACAAACGGGTTAGTGAACCGCAAGGCTAGTCGGGTCTGCGTTCCGGCGCAAGGCCTAGGTTAGAACTAAGGCCTGTTCAGTGTTGATCAGGCCGCGCGCAATTAAAAACGCAATGGCATCGCCTGCATCATTTTCAAAATAGGCCTTGGCCGAACCTAGGCGAAACGTGTAGCCCCATGTGTCCATATCGGCCCAGATGCGTTCTCGGCCAACGCCGGGCAACTCGTCGCCAAGCAAGGCTTGTAGAACGCAGACAGCATCTTCTTCCGCGACGGAATCACTTGCGTCGGTGTGAATGCTCGCGCGCTTTTCTTCGGGCATCACGATCAGATGGCTGGCTTCGTGTAGTAATGAATGCACAGGGGTATCGAAGCGGGCATAAACGTAATGGCCGATCACACCGGCTTCGCATTCGCCCCAAAAACTACCGGGAATTACTTGGGTGTTTTCTACTTGAATCAGCTCAAGGCGATAGCGTGCGAGTAGGGCGCGCGGTGCTTCAAAACCGATGTCTGCGAGTGTGAGCATGTGAAGTAGGGTGGGCATTGCCCACCAGATTTATTTTT
The DNA here is from genome assembly GCA_043721835.1 of Arenimonas sp. GTDB lineage: Bacteria > Pseudomonadota > Gammaproteobacteria > Xanthomonadales > Xanthomonadaceae > Arenimonas. The sequence goes on from JAYSQD010000200.1 coordinate 6,153, forward strand.
TAATGATATTAGAAAGGTGCGCCATGGGCGCACCGTATGTATTAACTTATTGCAGTATTTTTTTCTGGCAAGGTCACCGAGATATCCAGAAGATCATGATCACCGTCTTTGTGTAACTCGACCTTGACCGCTTCAATATCGACATTGATATATTTCTTGATGACTTCCAGTAATTCACGCTGGAGCATTGGCAGGTAATCAGGCGCGCCGCGCATGCCGCGCTCTTGCTCGATCAAAATACGCAAACGGTCTTTGGCGACGACGGCGGTATTTTTGCTGCGTTGGGTGAGAAAATCGAAAATTCCCATGGCTCAGCCCCCAAACATTTTCGAGAAAAAGCCTTTCTTCTCGACGGTAGTGAAGCGCAGCGGTTTGTCTTCGCCCAAAATACGTGCGACGGCGTCCATATACGCCATGCCTGCGTTAGAAGTTTCGTCCAAAATAACCGGCACACCGGCATTGGAACTTGAAAGTACTTCTGGCGATTCCGGAATAACGCCAATAACATTGAGTCCGAGAATTTCCTGGACGTCATCAATCGACAGCATGTCGCCTTTTTCAACGCGCTCGGGCGAATATCGGGTCAGTAATAAATGTTCCTGCACGCGTTCGCCGTTTTCGGCTTTGCGAGTTTTTGATGCCAGCAAACCAAGAATGCGATCCGAGTCGCGGACTGAAGACACTTCCGGGTTCACCACCACGACCGCACGATCGGCAAAATACATCGCCAGGAAAGCGCCTTTTTCGATACCGGCCGGTGAATCGCATACGATAAAATCAAAACCTTCGGCGGCGATGTCATTCAATACTTTTTCGACACCTTCTTTGGTCAGCGCGTCTTTATCGCGAGTCTGCGAAGCAGCCAGTACATATAAATTGTCGAAGCGTTTGTCCTTGATCAGGGCTTGTTTTAAATTCGCTTCACCATGCACTACATTGACGAAGTCATATACCACGCGACGTTCGCAGCCCATGATCAAGTCGAGGTTGCGTAAGCCAACATCGAAATCGATGACTGCGGTTTTTTTACCGGCTTTTGCCAAGCCACAAGCAAGGCTTGCACTGGTAGTGGTTTTTCCAACGCCACCTTTGCCGGATGTCACTACGATAATTTCAGCCAATGTTGTTCTCCGAGTTCTGTCTATAATATTTTATGGGTTTCATGTCAGCTCCTCGATGCGAAGCTGATCTTTTTCTAAATAAATTTGTACGGCTTTACCTAAAAGATTTTTTGGAATTTCTTCCAATACTTTGTAATGCCCGGCAATGGCAACGAGTTCGGCGTGGAATTCGCGACAAAAAATACGGGCATGGATATTGTCGTTTGCACCGGCGAGCGCGCGTCCTCGCAAGGCACCATAAATATGAATCGAGCCGTCGGCAATCACTTCGGCGCCTGCGCCAACGCTTGCCATCACGGTAATATCTTTATTCTGTGCATAAATCTGTTGACCAGAACGAACCGGTTGCAACTGCATAAGGCCGGGTTCGGATTTTGCGACGGCTACTGCTGGCGCAGGAGTATCGGCTTCAATAGCTGCTTTGGCTGCCGATTTTTTTTCTTGCGGCTCAATCGCGGAAACCGTTTGAGTTTCGTAGGAAGCACGAAACTTTGCCAATAAAGGCAGGCCAACTTGCAGTGATAAATCTTCGATGGCACTGGTGCCGTAAGCAATGGCGACCGGCAATACACCGGCAATTTTCAATGCATCAATTAATGCATTGACTGTTTTTGCGTCAGGACATTTTGAAAGCCCGCCAAAGTCGAGAATAACGGCGGCACGTTCAAACATTTTTGGTGCGCGTGCAATGCGTTCCTGCATTTCGATTTTGAGTTTTTCAACATCAAGATTGCGAACGCGAAGATTTGCAATACCGACTTGACCAAATTTTAATTCACCTGCTTGTTCGTAGTCAGGAATTTGTGCTGCCATGCGATCAGGTTCCTGTTGCAAGTGTGTTAGTGCGACCCGGCAAATCGCGTGCCGCCAGCCACGGCACATTCGGCAATGCGTTGGAATAGGTTGCTTGTACGAATGGATAACTGCACAAATCTTTCAATAGCATGCAGGCGCGAATATTTTTCGGTGCCATGACATGTTGCCCGACTTCACGAAAACCAAAAGTACCGTGAAAAATCAGGGCCGGATGGTTATCGTTTTCGATAAACACTTCGGCCGCAAGTTGCGGGTAACGCGCTTCGGCAAAGCTTTGTACATCGCCGTAAAATACGCGACCGACACCGACACTTCGACGTGCGCTGGCGATCACGATGCGATCGATATACAAAAATCTTTCGTAGCGTTCGCGGAACCACATAAAGTTGCTGCTGTCATGCGGCGCGTCATGGCTAACGGCAATCAGAAAGCCGGCAATCAGGCCATCGACTACGGCAACGCGAAAGTAATCGGCATTTTCCCAAAAGAAACGCACTTTGGCCGCATCCATCGGCAAGATCCCGATGCCTGCTGCATTATTCATGGCTTGGACAGAATCCAGCTCGTGCTCAAGCACGTCGCGGATAATAATGGACATTGATCAACTCCAAAACGGCTGCTTAGAGCCGCCAATGGGGAGTGATTATCGCACGTGAAAGCGTCAATCGCGATGCTTGTGAAGTTAAGCTTAAGTTATGGAGCAATTGAAAATAAATGAAAAAGCTCGATGCCCGTGACTTTCGGGCTGCATGTTTTGGCCCATTCGCGCCTATCATGCACGGATGTTAAGTAAACTAAACCATACCCAACTATTACGATATGCCGGATTATTCACCTGGGCAGTGGTCGGGATTCCCCTCATTCTTAATAGTTGGTACTTCCCGGTCCCCGAGGTAGAAGAAACCTTGCTTTCCAAGCCCGACATGATGGGCTCTACCGTGGCCTATTTTGCTTTTGGTTTTGCCTACTGGCTGGTGACACATGATCTGGGCGCCAGAAAGCCACGTTGGTACGACATTGCACTGCTGGGCGTGATGACAATCACTGCAATTGCGGTCAGTCAATTAACCGGCACCGGGCTCGGCGCTATCTTGTTGATGATTGTGGCCGGTGTTATCCCATGGTTGGTACCGGTCAGTGTGGGTGTGGTCTGGATGATCGTGCAGCATATGGCCTTGGTGCCGGTTTTCATCAAAGGACAGGGGTTCACACCCATAGCCGCCGTTTTGCAGACCGCTATTTATATCGGTTATTCCAGTTTCACCTTCGTTACCGGTTTTGTCGCGAAGCAGCAGGCGCAGGCGCGGGAAGACCAACGCCGTTTGAATGCCGAACTGCGTGCCACCCGGGTTTTATTGGCGGAAAGCTCCCGCATGAGCGAGCGTTTGCGGATTTCGCGCGAACTGCACGATTTGCTGGGACATCATTTAACTGCCTTGAGCTTGAATCTGGAAGTCGCTGGTCATCTCACCGAAGGCAAGGCTCATGACCATGTTAAACAAAGTCATACACTCGCCAAATTATTGCTGACCGATGTTCGGGAAGCCGTTAGCGAGATGCGTGAGGACGGCGGAATAGACGTCAATACGGCATTCCACAGTCTGGTCGATGGCGTGACTGCACTGAAAATTCATCTCGATTTACCGGAGATATTGCAGCTCGATGACCCGGATCGGGCCCATGTTTTATTGCGCTGTGCCCAGGAAATCATCACCAATACCGTGCGCCATTCCGGTGCTGATGAGCTTTGGTTGCGCCTGGAAAAAATGCCCAATCACGTTGAATTGTCGGCCCGCGACAATGGTCGTGGCGCGGCCTGCCTGACTCAGGGCAATGGTTTGCGCGGAATGTGTGAGCGGCTGGCAGAGTTTGGCGGTCACCTCGACATTATGAATACAGCTGGTCAAGGGCTAAGCTTGACGGCAAAGCTACCCCTGAGACACCTTCTGAAGGAAAACCTATGATTCGTGTGTTTTTAGTCGATGATCAAACCTTGGTGCGACAAGGTGTGCGCTCGCTTTTGGAGCTGGCAGACGGGATTGAAGTGGTGGCCGAAGCCAGCGACGGCAAACAAGCAGTCGAACAAATTCCGCTGATAAAGCCCGATGTAGTCTTGATGGACATGCGGATGCCGATTATGTCCGGCTTGGACGCACTGCAGGCCTTATCCAAACTGAATGCCCTGCCACCCACCATTATTTTGACGACCTTTGACGACGATCAATTGGTGCTGGCAGGCATTAAATACGGTGCCAAGGGTTATCTGCTGAAAGACGTTTCACTTGATCAATTAGTCAACGCCATTCAAACCGTTGCGCATGGCGGTTCATTAGTGCAGCCGGCCGTTACCCAAAGGCTGCTCTCGGGGCTTGAGGGCATGAATAACGAGTTTGTCAGCCTCGAGCAACCCGACCCGTTGACCGAGCGTGAAACCGAGATTCTACGACTGATGGCGGGCGGCTTTTCCAATAAGGAAGTCGCCAATTCGTTGGGCGTTGCTGAAGGTACGGTCAAAAACCATGTCTCCAATATTCTTTCCAAGCTGGGTGTCCGCGACCGCACACGCGCAGTTTTGAAAGCTTTTGAACTCAAGCTGGTCTAAACGCTTAGACCAGCCCGCAAACCTTGAATGTTGTACGTAATTGCAGGACCCGTGACGAGCGGGCCCATGACCTGATATCCTCTCCGTCCCTGGCGGGCGTTGATGTCCTAGACCAGAGATGTGCTTGGAGAGCCCACGAATGACCCGACTTATTGAGTTTTTAATTGCAGCCGCCATGGTGGTAGTGCTGTTTTTAGTAATCGCCTTGTTTCTGCCTGCAAAACGCGTGGTTTGGCACGCTATTGAAACCAATCGCCCTGCCAATACGGTTTATGACGTAGTGAATGGTTTTCATCATTTCAGTAACTGGAACCCACTGCGTAGCTACGACAATAAAATGAAAGTGGATGTCAGTACTGATCCAAAAGCACTCGGCGCAACCTTGAAATATGATTCCGCCAAATCCAACGTGGGTGCTGGCACCTGGACACTCGCCGAACAAGATCCTGGCAAAAAAGTGGTCTATAAATTGACCTCCAATTCCATTGGTAGCAATAAAACGATGGTGTTCACCATTGAACCGGTTGTTGCTAAAAGCAAAAATATTACTGTCAATACAAAAAATTTGAAGGTAACGCAAACTTATACTGTCGATTACGGATGGAATTTGTTTGGTCGTTTTGCCGGTATGTATGTCAACCGCAACGTCGGCGACGAAATGAAGATCGGCTTGCAAAAGCTCAGTGCATTACTGATCAACATCCCGAAATATGATTACTCGGCGCATACTGAGCCATTCAATATCGGTGAAGTGCCAGCGCAAAATGTATTGGTAGTTCCCACTGAAGCCAAGCGCGCCAATAATGAAGTCGTCCTGGCAATGACCAACCAAATGGGTTGGGTTAAAAAAGTGATGGACGCCAATGGTTTGGTATCGGCCGGCCCGATGCGTATTGTGACCACCGAATACACTTCTTCGGCGTATTCTTTCGACATCGTAGTGCCTGTGCGTAAAGCGGGCGGTGCTCCTGCTGTCGCTGCAACGCCTGCCGCCGTCGAAGGCGCACCCGCCGCTGAACCTGCGCCAGCGCCGGTTGTTGCTGCGACCGAAAAGTTGGATATTCGGGTTGAAGGCCCGGTAAAAGCGGCTTTCTATCCCGCAGTAAAAACCGTGAGCACCAGTTATACCGGCTCGGCACAAAGCCTTGTCATGGTGCGTGATATGGTGCGTGCCTATGCTGTTGCAAACGGCTACACGCCAACTGACCGTGCATTCGACGAATACCTTGGCGGTGTTGATACCCAGAACGAAATTGATTCGCAGTTCAAAGTGTATTGGCCGATTAAATAAATAGATTTGATGTTTTCAGGAAAAAGCAGGCCCGGTGCCTGCTTTTTTTTCGTCATTAATTTCCTCATTTTTTCGTGATTGTTTCTTGACCTCAAGCGAGCTAGCACAGAGACTAGGCCAATGATCGAAGCCATTAACCTGCGCAAACATTACGGGCCATTACTGGCCGTCGATAATATTAGCTTCAAGGCCAGACCTGGCGAAGTTTTAGGCTTCCTGGGCCCTAACGGAGCAGGCAAGTCCAGCACAATGCGGATGATTGCGGGCTTTTTGGTGCCAAACTCGGGTAGCGCCAGTATCTGTGGCCATGATGTTGTCAAAGCGCCGCTTGCTGCAAAAAAATGTCTCGGTTATTTGCCGGAAGGTGCGCCACTTTATGGTGAATTAAGCACCGAAAAGTTTTTACGTTTCATCGCGCGCGCACGCGGCATGGATAAAGCAACACAGCTTAGTCGAATCAATATCACGCTAGAACGCCTAAGCTTGAAAAGTATTGCAGATCAAACTATTGAAACGCTGTCCAAAGGTTTTAAACGCCGGGTCGGTTTGGCTGCGGCTATTTTGCATGAGCCATCCGCTTTGGTACTCGATGAGCCTACCGACGGTCTAGACCCCAACCAGAAGCATGAGGTGCGTGCGCTGATTCGCGAGTTGGCTAAAGAACGTACAGTCATACTCTCGACCCATATTCTTGAAGAGGTCGAAGCTCTGTGCACACGGGTAATTATTATTGCGCAGGGAAAAATACTTGTCGATGCCACTCCCGCAGAGCTGTTGGCTAAATCACGTTACGACCGTGCCGTTTCAATTCATGTTACCGATAGTATTTCGGCGCGCGCGGCTCTGGATGGTATGCAGGGCGTGACCGGCTTTGAACAAAATGCGGTCGATGGGCGATTATATGTATTTACTAAAACCAAAGCGCGAACCGATGAAGCCATTGCAGAACGCTTACGACAGCGTCAAGTGGCTTTCAGCGATTTACGTATTGAACGCGGACGCTTGGACGAAGTATTTCGCAGCATTACCCTGCCAGAGTCAAAAATATGAACGCGATCATGGCGATTTATCGTCGCGAACTACGCAGTTATTTTTCCACGCCATTGGCAGTGGTTTTCGTCGTCATTTTTTTGGTGATGGTGTCGGCATTTACTTTTTATCTGGGTAATTTTTTTCAAACCGGTCAGGCGGACTTGCAGGCTTTCTTTTTGTTTCATCCCTGGCTGTATTTATTGTTGGTGCCTGCACTTGCAATGCGCTTATGGGCCGAAGAAAGAAAAACGGGCAGCATTGAATTACTACTGACCTTGCCCATCACCGTCTGGCAGGCAGTGCTGGGGAAATTTTTCGCCGCCTGGACCTTGATAGCGCTGGCATTATTGCTGACATTTCCCATGTGGCTCACGGTTGCGTGGCTGGGTGACCCCGATAACGGCGTAATTTTAGCCAGCTATATGGGCAGTTATTTATTGGCAGGTTCTTTTTTAGCGATTGGTAGCGCCATATCCGCCGCCACTCGAAGCCAGGTAATGGCATTTATCTTGAGTTTGTCAGTCTGTCTTATTTTCGTATTGGCAGGTTATCCGATCGTGCTATCAGCGATACAAACCGTGTTTAATCAGGCAACTGTCGATGCCATTGCAGGCCTGAGCTTTTTTACCCATTTCACCTCGATTACCCGCGGCATTTTGGACCTGCGGGATATTTCATTTTTTGTGATTAACGGCATTGTGTGGTTAATCGCCACCGTGCTCATTATTAATTTCAAGAAGGCAGGCTAAGCATAAATATGAAGCTAGCTTACTCGCGATATTTGGCGCTGCCCTTATTAGCCTTGCTCGGTTTGGCATTATTGTTTTTGAGCGCGAAAGTATTTAAAGGCGCTGCTTTTGATCTTACTGGAAATCATGAACATACTTTGTCGCAAGGTACTATCAATATTATCCAGTCGGTCGATAAGCCGATAACGCTAAAACTATATTACTCGGAAACTGCAGCACGAGATCTACCGCAATTTAGGGTGTATTCGGAACGCGTGCGTGAATTACTGGAAAGTATTGCCGATAAATCAAAAGGTAAAATTATTTTTCAACTAATAGATCCGGAAGCTTTTTCCGAAGCCGAAGAAGCTGCCGCTGCCAGTGGCTTGCAGAGTATTCCACTAGGTGACACGGGCGCCGATTTTTATTTTGGTTTGGTGGCTAGCGATGACAAAGGCAAGACAGCGATCATGCCTTTTATCGACCCCAAAAAAGAAGCGTTTCTCGAATATGATCTGGCTAAATTAATAAGCAAACTTAGTGTTAAAAAACAACCGGTACTGGCGGTGCTGAGTAGTTTGTTGACTGGCCCCAGTGTCAATGCATTAACCGGCCAGCCAAGCCTTGGCTGGGTGATCGATAGAAAATTATCGGAACGCTACGAAGTACGCCGACTGCCACAAGACCCGGGCACGATTGCCGACGATGTGGATGTCTTGATGCTGGTACATCCCAGGAATATTCCCGAGCCGACCTTGTATGCGATTGATCAGTTTGTATTGCGCGGCGGCCATTTGCTGATCTATCTTGATCCTTATGCCGAATCTGATTCGGCCAATGCTTATTTGCCTGATGGATCTGCCACCACCAGCGCATCTGATTTAGCTCCGCTGTTTGCTGCCTGGGGCTTGGTGTATGACCCGCGAATGGTGGTGCTTGATAGCCAGAATGCATTGCAGGTGGGTGAAGCCAATCAGGTGCCGCAATACCATCTTGAAGTATTGGGTTTGTCGAAAGATTATCTCAATAATAAAGACGTGGTCGCTGCCGATCTGGAAAAACTGAATTTTTCCAGTGCCGGTGCGATTAGTGCGATCGAACAATCACCACTCAAACTGGAAGCGCTCGTGCAAAGTTCTACCAGCTCACAATTGGTAGATTCGCGAACGGTAAAAGCTGCGGAAACTGCGCCTGATTTATTGCGGAAAAACTTCAAACCCAGTGGCGAAGTATTTATTCTGGCAGCGCGTTTTAGCGGGAAGTTGAAGTCGGCATTTGCCGAAAAATCCGCACCTAATCAGATAATGACTAGTAAAAAAATGGTACAAATCATTGTTGTTACCGATACCGATTTACTCGCCGACCGCATGTGGGTCATTGAACAAAATATTCTGGGCTCATCGGTGTTTGACGACATTGCCAATAATGGAGATTTTGCGATCAATCTGGTGGATAACCTGGCGGGCGATTCAAACCTGATTTCCCTGCGTGCCCGAACGGTTTCATCCAGACCTTTTGAACGGCTCGAAAAAATTCAACGCAGTGCCGAGTTGCGTTATCACGATAAAGAAAGCCAACTACAGTCGGATCTCAGCACCTTGAATCAGCGGCTTTCGCAAATACACGGTGGCCCCACATCGACAAATCCTGCCAGCCTCAATGCAGTACAAAAAGCCGAACTGGCGAAATTCCAAAAACAAAAAGCAAGCATTCGTAATGAACTCAGACAAGTGCAGCATCAATTAAATATTGACATTGAAAGTCTGGTGACCCGTCTAAAACTGATCAATATTTTTTTGATGCCGGGCATTGTCATCATGCTCGCACTTTTACTGAGGCTCCGCCGTCTAATGCGTCGTCGAGGCCCGGTCCATACTTGAGAGATTATTTATCCCCATGAAACGCGCCTGGCAAAAATATTTTTCCGCAATAGCCGCCCTGTTTTGCGCGGTATCGGTCGCCATGTCGGCTTATGCCAGTCATGGCTTGGACGGTGATTCACAACGACGAATGTTGACGGCTAGCTATTTTGCATTTGCACACGGTTTAGCATTGATCGTATTGGTTCGTTTTTCATCCGCCAGATCAAATTGCGGGGCATGCAGTCTTATGCTGCTTGGTCTTGTTTTATTTAGTGGAAGTTTAGTCTCGGCAGTACTATGGCAAACGCCTTCAACACTCGCCCCGAGCGGCGGTATGGCCCTGATATTGGCCTGGTGCTGGATAGCTGTGAATTTTCTGAGAGACAAGGAAAACTAATGGCAAAACATGCACGCGGATTCGATTTGGACGCAGCGGTGGCGCATTTATCCAAACGCGATAAAAAACTCGGACGCTGGATTGAAAAAATCGGTGCCTTGGAAATTGATGCATGGGATAAAAAATTTGATACGGTAGATTCACTGGCGCGTTCGATCTTGTATCAGCAACTTTCCGGTAAAGCCGCTGCCACAATTGTCGGCCGGGTTGAGAAGGCGATTGGTTCGAAAAAAATTACTGCCAAATCATTAGCCACCGTTGAAGACGAACACTTACGTACCTGTGGCGTTTCAGGCAATAAAACCATGGCATTGCGGGATTTAGCCGCGCGTGCCGAGCAGGGCGAAATACCGAGCGCCGCCCAGTTTTCTGCACTGGGCAATGATGAAATTATCGAAAAGCTGGTCGCCGTCCGTGGCATTGGCCGATGGACAGTTGAAATGATGCTTATGTTTCGTTTAGGCAGACCCGATGTGCTGCCCGTGGATGATCTAGGCGTGCGTAAAGGTGCACAGATACTCGATAAGCTAGACGTCATGCCTACGCCCAAGGAGTTAATTCTGCGTGGCGAAAAATGGGCGCCGTACCGAACACTTGCCGCCATGTATTGCTGGCGAATTGTCGATTCGATTAGTGAAGCGAAAGCCGAAGCAAAAGTGAAAGTGAAGCGATCGCAGGATTAAGATCCGTGGGAGCGGTGTAA
>JAYSQD010000201.1:0-2207 GCA_043721835.1 Arenimonas sp.
ATTGCTGGTGTCATAGCGTTGCGTTACCCAGGCTTTTCCGGCGGTACTTAATTCACTGCGGGTCGTGCTGAAGGTGAATTGATCACCGACGATAAAATCTACTGAACCATCATTGATAATGAAACCGACTTTGGCATTCGTGTATGCCACGCCTACGGTCGCAGCAGCCAATACGCCTGACACTGATCCGGTCACACTGAACGTGCCGGAATTCGCCGCAGCGGCGGTGCAAGTGACCGTCCAGTTCTCCGTGATGGCCGCAGGGAATGCTTCCACGTTTGTCATGGTGCCGTTACCGGTTCCGGTTTTCACCGGCGCGGTGGTGTCGCCGTAACCGGTTGCCACACGGCGAATCAAGTCCAGGAATTGCTTGTGCGCAATACCGAGCGAACCCAAGTTGTCAACAAAACCAATTTTGTAAGCCATTACGCTAATGCCTCGCGGATACGTCCAGAGTTTTGCCCGATGACACGCACCAACGCTTCTTCGCCATCGGGCGTGTTTAGGTAATCAGAAACCCGGCGCTGATCGTCAACAAAAATAAACCGTTGTGAACCGCCCCGCCCTGCGTTTTTTCCGCCATTGGCGCGATGACGCGCATCGCGTTTAGTCAATACTTCTTCGCCACGTTCCAAGATGGCAGGCACTTCGTTCGCGCCCAGGCCAGCAATACCACCGGTGTGGTAACGCGGTGCGGCGCCAAAAAGCATGGGGTTGATTTGGCGGGTGAAAGTGGAGCCTTGGCCGACAACACCGCCCGCATGAAAGCCGAAGCCCGTCGCGATTGCATCTACTGCTTTAAGTGCCAATTTTTGCGCAATCATTTGTGCAATACCCGCAACAAAGCTACGCACTAAATCTAGAAACGCCTGCTTAAATGTTTTTGCCCCTGTAGCAAGGTCAGTAAAAAATGTTGATAGAGAACCGGCCGCTATGTCCTTTACTTTGCCAACAAGCGCTTTCTGCGCTGTGACGACTTCACCAATTTGACCTTTTAAAGTTTCAATATAAGCGAGTACTGCCGGATCTTTTGTTGCCTCATAGTAGGCCTCTACAGCAATCTTTAAATCAGACAACTGCTGCAATGACACAGCTCGGGCCACCGCTAAATCTTGTTCGGCTTGCGCCGGACTAATTAAACCACCTGCGGATTGACCAGATAGCGAAGTTTCCGTGTCACCAAGCCCACCAAGAATGGCTGCCGCTTTGTCTTTGAATTCGTCAAGCTTGGCATTAATTTTTTCGGAATTAATCAAACGATCAACAATTTCTAATCCTGCCTTGTCGCCAACCGCTTTTAAGTCAGTAATAAGCTCAGCATACTTTTGATCGATTTCCTTGAATGCTGCTTCAGCCTCATTGCCGCTAGCACGAAGCAAGGCAATTTCAACATCGGCCAAACCTTTTTTAATGCGCTCAACACGGTCCTTGGCTGCTTCGCGGTCTTTTTCTTCTGCGGCCAATGCTGCTTTTGCGGCAGCATCCAACTCGAATTTTAAAGCTTTAACTTTTTTTGCGGCACCTGATTCTTTGTCATCACCGCCCAAGAGCTTACCGATTGATCTCGCCAAGGCTTGCGCTTTTGCATCGGCACCGGCCATATCTTTGCCGGCAGTATTAACCGCATCGCTGGCTTTCTTTACGGTCGCCTCCATGGGCGAAAAAATAGCTTCAATGCCATCACTAATACCCTGAGTCGCATCCTGCACGCCGGTTTTTGCGGCCTGAATCGCTGCTTTTACTTTAGCTGGCAGATTGGTAATTTCTCCGAATTCAACATCGCTTATTTTTTTTGATTCCGCGATGTATTCTTTGATTGCAGCGACAGGGCCTTTGTCTTTCAGGTTTTGCCAATAATTTCCAAGCGCTTTGAAGTAAGGCAATATGCTTACACTTAGTGCTTTTCCAACAGCAATGGCAACATCGACCAAAGCAGCCAGGACGTTAACCACTACCTCTACCGTGCCTTTGAAATACAATGCACCTGCGGCAAGAAATTTGAAAACTTTCGCTAAAAAATCGCCCGCTCTAGCCGCAAAACCCGATTGTGTCGCATTGTTTTTTGCTTCGCCTGAAAGCTTCGTTAAAGCAGGTAAAAGATTCTTGGCAGTTTCATTAAAAACGCCTTTTAATGTACCAGTGAGAACGCCCAAATTGTCGTTAAATTCATCGGCAGCGGCGGCGGCTTCCTCGGTCAATGCGTTGCC
>JAYSQD010000202.1:0-2080 GCA_043721835.1 Arenimonas sp.
CGGCGGGTTATCGCAAGCAAGCTGTGGATGCATTGAATGCAGCAAAGGCAATATTGATTTTGCGAAAGGCAGAATTTGAGCGTGAGAATGCCGCAGCAAAAGATTTTCGCGCGGGTGGCCGCTCGGTCGACAAATTTCAGTCAAGAGCAGCGACGAAAAGCAATGACGTTAGTATTGCGCAGCAAAACTTTGATCAAGCCAACAAAAATCTTGATGAGATTACCAAAACAGTTGTTGATCTCTATACGCAAATTACCAATGGGAATAGCAAGGTAGCTGATTCGTCTGCGGTTCTTGCAACGGCTACTGGCGAAACAAAAAAAGCAATTAAAGGTGTAGTTGACCAGTCTGCACTAGCATTAGATGCGATCGAGCGGCAACAAAAAGCACTCCAGCAGTTATACGAAGACGGCAAGGTAAGCATTACCGACTATTACACCAAAAAGCGTGAGCTTGAGCTTGCGTCGATAGACGGGCAAATTGCCCAGGCAGAAGCAGAAGTAAAAACTGCCAAAAGTAGTGACCAGCAATCGAAGGCATTGACCGAAATTATTAAACTGCAGCGTGAGCGCGGCGAGATAGGGCCCGCGATTGCACGCGAGCAAGCATTGGCAGAGGCCGATTTGGCCAAAGAATTAGAAAATCTGCGTTTACGCATGCTCGAATTGAATGGGCAAACAGCAGAAGCAACCCGCGCCAAGCTTGAAGCAGAATTCAAAGAAATGCTGCAACGCCTAAAAATTGAAGGAAAAGAAGCCACGATAGCAACGATATCGGGTTTCATTGATGCGTCAGTTGTAAAAGCACAAGTTCAAGATTTTGAAACAAAAGCCCAGGCAATATTGGCCGAGCTACGATCAGCTGAGTCATCGTTGGCTGCACAAGCTTCTGGTGGCTTAATCGGCGGAATAGAAGCAGAGCAACAGATCGATGTAAAGCGCACAGAGGCGCTAGAAAAATTACGCGTTCTGCGTGAAGCTGTGCTGGCTTATTACACCGCCACAAAAGACCCAAGCGTGCTGGTTTTTTTGCAAGACTTGAACGGCAGCATTGGTGAGGTTGCAGCATCGCAGCAACTATTAAGGCAGCAAGTTCAAGATGCCGCTACTAATTCTTTGACCACCTTATTCACGGATTTGGCAACCGGCGCAAAATCTGCGAAGCAAGCATTAATTGATTTCGTACGCAGCTTTATAACCAGCATGGCAACGATAGCAGCCCGAGCACTAGCTACATTCTTGGTATTAAAATTACTGGATGCAATTTACCCTGGTCTTGGAAAAGCCACTGCTGCCGGATTAAGTGCTGGTGTAAACCACGCCGGTGGTATAGCGGGCATGGGCGGCACAATCCGTAGCAATTTAAACCCCATGCTATTCGGCGCCGCTCCGCGCTATCACAGCGGCGGCATTGCAGGTTTAGGCGCCAACGAAGTGCCGGCCATCTTGGAGCGCGGTGAAGAAGTATTAACCAAGCGCGATTCACGGCATCGGGCCAATGGCGGAAAAAATGCTGTGCGTGGCGGGTCACAGAAATTTATTTTTGTCGATGATAAACGCGACTTGTCAAATTATTTAAATACGCCAGATGGCGAGGAAGTATTCGTACGCTTCATCGGGCAAAACTCTGGACGTATTCGCGAGGCGCTAGCGTAATGGCTTATAAAATTGGTTTTGTTGATAACTTGGGTTCGCTCGGTATTGCACACAAGCAATTCCTGGACTTGATTCGCCGTGTGGCAACGGGTTATGGAGACACCACTGTGCCGGTAAAAACCGGTACCGGCAATGGCACCATGACAAACGTGGAGGCATTCCCTGCGGCGGTCACGGAAAACTGGACGGTTACTTGCACCGCTGCGGCGGCGAATGCCGGCACGTTTAGTGTGACCGGCTCAGTGTCTGGCGCGTTGGCTGCAGCGACTGTAGGCGTGGCATACACGAATGCCAAAGTCGGTTTCATTATCAATGATGGTTCAGTCGATTTTATCGTCGGTGATCAATTCACCTTCAGCACGACCCGCAGTGAATTAAGTACCGCCGGAAAAGCCTGGGTAACGCAACGCTATGACACCAGCAAT
>JAYSQD010000203.1:0-12971 GCA_043721835.1 Arenimonas sp.
TTATTCATGGCCCACTGCAAGTCTTCAACGAGAGCATTGAAATTAGCACGGTCAATGCCTAGTGCAGCATGTGATGACTTCATGTCGCGGCCGCTATAATTACAAGGCCCACCTAGAATCACGCAGAATTGTTCGACTAGATGTTTTTTAACCCGGGCTTGGTCGGCGTTTTCAAAAAATGGCCGCATGCGTGGATCAGCCAGCATTCTGTCCATGAAAACATCCATTAATTTAACTAGTCCGGCTTCTTCGCCAAACTGCTTGAATACGGGAAGTAATTCCGGGTATGCCGGTGCGGTGGATGCCATATCGGCAGCTGTAGCTGGAGCGATAGTTTTTTCTTCAGCGCTCACTTCATCATCCGCAGGAATGGCATCGTCCTGAGGAATTTCGTCCTGCTGCGGGGCTGTTGCGGCGGCTTGTGCATACAGTGATGAAGACTGCACGCCCAATAATAAAATCGAAACCAGACTTAAATATTTGAAAGTGTTATTCATGATAATTCCTTAAAAACCCACTTGGACGCTGGCATAAACGCCGCGTTGATTGTCTTTAATAACGATATTGCCCAAATCGGCATAGGCGACAGTAAAGGACACATGTTTGTTGGGCGCATAAGCGACGAAGGCGTCGAACCAATTGTCTTCCGTGGCAATGCCGAGGTTATCGGGCTTCATACGATATTCCAGCCCGACAGCCCATTTTTGGCTGAGCAAATAAGCCGCCGAGACTTCCAGCTGAGGTTTGTAGCTATCGTTTTTGTCGCCACCAAATCCCAAAATTCCTATTTGATTGGCTTTGGTAAAACGAACAGTACCGTTGATTAGCAGGCCATCGGCTAAAAATAATTTTGTCGCAGTGACATAGAAATCAGTGCCGGAATCGTTTTTAGCACCAACGAATGCGAGCACGCCGGGCTGATTATTTTTTTTGTACTGCACGCCGACCGAAATTTGCGGCATCGCGCTATCAGAATTTACTACCAAATCACCGGCTACGCGTACTTTCAGCCCAACAATACTTTGCTTGAAAGTAAAGCCATCACCCAAGCCGAGCAAGCCGCCGACCTGCTCGGTATTAAATCGCTGTTCGGCAAAACTTAATTCAACACGATTATAAAAACCGACCATGACACCGGCATCATCAAGATGATATGCGCCAGTATTGACTCGAGTATAAAAAGCATTGGCACCAATTTCGTCATCGGTGCCGTAGCCACCAATTACGGCCCAAGGCGTTAAACCACCACCAGCGGAACCTTCTAATTGGGTAACGCCGCCGGTTAGCAATAATTTACCACTGGTTTCAAAATCACTATTTACTTTATCTGCGGCAAAGGCATTGGCGGTAATACTCGCCAATAGCATGCACAAGAGCTTTGGTTTAATTTGTTTAGCTGACATGATTGTTCCTGAAGTGTTTCTTATTTAATTTCTTTGAGGGCAATTTTCTAAAGATTAGTTTTTCTTGGGCTTTTCCGGCGTCGCGCTAGCCGTCTTATCCGGCACTGCGGTCGCGTTATTTTTCGGTGCGATTTTGATTAAGCGCCAAACACCTGCAACGCCATCGCCACCAGCATCACCACGCTTGACATCCGATACCCAGCGATACAATGGCTTGCCTTTGAATGCCCACTGAAGTTTTCCATCATCTTTACGGGTAAAGATCGTGAAAGAACCTTTGGGTTTGGATTCTGGTTCGGCATACATTGGCGGCCACAATAAGCGGCATTGCGTGAAGCAGGTAGTTTCATTAGGCACTTTGTCGCCGTCGTAGGTATAAACACCACGTCCTTTTATCTCGACAAGAATGTCGCCACGCTGTCTAAATGGCGGATCATCTTTACTGGCTGTTGCGGCAAAAGCCGAGCCTATCAATAAAAAAAAGCTAGTCACTATAATTAAAAGTTTTGACATCTCTATTCCCCCCATCGAGCACGCGAACATTCGCGTCGTTTGAATATACGCAGGCAGTAATAGGAACGGATGCAGTTTTTTTATCGTTATCGTGAAACCTGCGTGAAAGATGCCTGAAACACTAGGCTTACAGCATCATGGCTTTATCCATGGTTTCGCCGCGAATGAGAAACAAGGCGCCATTGGGTGCAGTAAAGTGATCGTGCGGCATACCAATAGGTGACAATAAATAATCGCCAACAAAATATTCAATGCCTGCATGCACGATAGAGCCTTCCAGAACCAGGCATTCTTCGTTTTGGCTATGCTGATGTTTGGGAACGCTCGCTCCCGGCTGCAAACGCCAGAGTGTAGTTTGGCTTCGTTCGCTTAAATCTTCACGCAATATTTTGATACTTACGCCTGGAAAGATATCACGCCATTGGCCTTCGTTTTGACGTGTGACCTGCATGGTCGGCATTGCAAGGCGTTGCATAATATTAGCCAACATGCGCTGGCGGCTAGCTTCTGCTGGCACAAGTTCAGGTATCAAGCCGGCATTGGCCGCCAGCAAAATATCAAGGCAATTATCATTTTTCATGTTCATCATTATTCCTGTACTACCAAGACAGCCCGCAGTGCTGCTAACCCGCGACGGCAATGCGACTTGACGGTGCCCAAAGGCAGATTCAGCACATCGGCAATGTCTTGGTGGCTCAAATCATCGGTGTAGGCCAAACGTAAAACCCGTTGCTGAATATCACTCAATTCCTGCAAGGCTTTTTGAATGGCTTTACCACTCGACCAAGCTTCGGCAATTTGTTCGGCGTTTAATCCTTCACATTCCATATACGCATCGTCTGGGTGATCTGGATGCAAAGATTGATGCGCGGATTCACGTTTGGTTTTACGAAGCCGATCTACCGCCCGACTCCAGGCCAAGGTATTCATCCAGGCCATTGCCGAACCCCGCTCGGACTGAAAGCTACCGGCCTTGTCCCAGATCTGCAAATAGACATCGCTAATTACTTCTTCGGCATCCGCTGCGTGCCGCAGTACGCGCATTACAACGGCATATAGCCGCGATACCGTGCATTGGTAAAGTTCTGCCAAAGCTTTGCTGTCATGTTTTGCGACACGATAAATCAACTCGCATTCGTTCGCCGCGATGTTTTCTGATTCAGGTGATAAGAGCCGAGTTTGCATGTCCATTAAGATACCGCATGCAACTAGACAAAAAAAAGGCGGCCGGTGAAGGCCGCCTAACGTCCCTGCTCTAGGGTTGGAGCCGATGGTTTCCCGGGGAGAGATAAACCATCAGGCACTTATATGAACGCAGCAAAGGTAAAAAAGAGGACAGACGACATCGAAAAAACTTTGCCATACCAAAAAGCCGCATAAAACAAGGCTGTCCCAGTGACAGCTTTGGATTACACTAGCCGCGCAGCAGCCGGGTGGCTCGCTGTAAGAATTTATCAAACCCTTTACTTACAAACACTTGCGGACAGGCTATCGATTTCGCAGCGACCTTGTTTCTTGCGCAAATTAGAATTCCTTCCGCCCGGAGCTTGCCATGATTTTTGAAACCCTCGCCCAGACTGGTCACGAAGAAGTGGTGTTTTGCCACAATAAAGACGCCGGCTTGAAGGCGATTATTGCTATTCACAACTCGGTACTCGGCCCAGCTTTAGGCGGCTTACGTATGTGGCCATACGCCACCGAACAAGATGCGTTGAATGATGTGTTGCGCTTAAGCCGCGGCATGACTTACAAAGCAGCCGTGTCGGGTTTGAATTTAGGCGGCGGTAAAGCTGTCATTATCGGCGACCCAGGGAAAGATAAATCCGAAGCCTTGTTTCGTTCTTTCGGTCGCTTCGTGAATTCATTGAATGGTCGTTACATCACCGCAGAAGACGTTGGTATTGATGTTAACGACATGGAATATGTCTTCCGTGAAACCGAATTTGTCACCGGCGTACATCAAGTGCATGGCGGCTCGGGCGACCCATCGCCGTTCACCGCTTATGGCACCTTGCAAGGCCTAATGGCGGCACTGCAAGTTAAATATGGCAATGAAGATGTCGGCAAATACAGCTACGCCGTGCAAGGCGTCGGCCATGTCGGCATGGAGTTCGTAAAATTATTACGCGAACGCGGCGCAAAAGTATTTGTGACCGATATCAATAAAGAATTAGTACAACGCGCGGTCGATGACCACGGTGCCGAAGCGGTGGCTCCTGATCAAATTTATGATGTCGATATGGACGTCTATTCGCCATGCGCATTAGGCGGTACCGTCAATGCCAACACCCTGCCACGTTTGAAATGTAAAGTTATTTGCGGCGCCGCCAATAACCAATTGGCGACCGACGAAATTGGTGATGAAGTGATGCGCAAAGGCATTCTTTATGCACCTGACTACGCCGTCAACGCCGGTGGCTTGATGAATGTATCGCTCGAAATTGATGGTTACAACCGCGAACGCGCCATGCGCATGTTGCGTACCATTTATTTCAACCTCGGCCGCATTTTCGAAATCAGTGCCCGCGACAATATTCCGACTTACAAAGCGGCTGATCGTATGGCGGAAGAACGTATTCACTCAATTGGTAAATTACGCTTGCCGCATCTGGGTCTTTCGGCGCCGCGCTTCCAGGGGCGTAGTAGTCGTTGATTCGCGGGGAGACGTTAGGAGATAGACGGGAGATGTAAGAGCGTTTAAGTTCAACGCTGCTGAAATGTCTCTCGTCTTACCCTTCACGTCTCCCGCTTTAATATTAGTTGGAGAGGTAAGGAGGGAGACGTAAGACGTAAGAGCGATTTACGATGCGCCTATCTTCACAGCCTCTGCCTTATGCTTCGAGCTGTAAGCTTTGCCTCTCTCCCCTCCCTTCTCACCCCTCCCGGATTTTATGCGCCCCTTCTCACTCGGTGAAGACATTGATGCCCTCCGCGATACCGTTCGCAAGTTTGCGGAAAGCGAAATATCACCGCGAGCCGCCGCGATTGATCACGAGAATTTTTTTCCGCAGGATTTGTGGCCGAAATTAGGCGAGATGGGTTTGCTCGGTATTGCTATCCCTAGCGAATACGGTGGTTCGGAGATGTCGTTTCTGGCGCATTTGGTGGCGATGGAAGAAATTTCCCGGGCTTCAGGCTCAGTGGGTTTGAGTTATGTCGCCCATTCCAATTTATGCGTACAAAATCTTTATCACAACGCCAACGAAAGCCAGCGACAAAAATATTTACCGAAACTTTGCAGCGGTGAACACAAGGGCGCGCTTGCAATGAGTGAACCCGGCGCCGGCTCCGACGTGGTGGGTTCGATGGCATGCCGCGCTGAAAAACGCGGTAATGTCTGGGTCGCCAATGGCAATAAAATGTGGATTACCAATGGGCCTGAAGCCGATGTGCTGGTGGTTTATATGCGCACCGCCGGAAAAGAAGCGGGTTCACGCTGCATGACCGCGTTTATCGTGGAAAAAGGCTTTAAAGGTTTTTCAACCGCACAAAAACTCGACAAGCTAGGCATGCGTGGTTCAAACACCTGCGAATTGGTATTTGAAGATTGCGAAATTCCTGAAGAAAATATTCTAGGTGAAGTAAATCAGGGCGTTAAAGTCTTGATGAATGGTCTGAATACCGAGCGCTTAGTGATTTCTGGCGGGCCTTTGGGCTTGATGCAAGCGGCACTCGATATCGCCCTGCCCTATGTGCGCGAACGCAAACAATTTGATGTGGCAATCGGCACCTTCGGCTTAATGCAGGGAAAAATTGCCGACATGTACACTGCATTGCAAAGCTCGCGTGCGTTTGCCTATCAAGTGGCACGGGATTTTGATGCCGGTCACAATTCCCGCATTGATGCAGCCTCGTGTTTACTGCATTGCTCTGATGCTGCAGTGCAAGTGGCCCTGGAGGCCATCCAATGCCTCGGTGGCAACGGCTATATCAATGAATACGACACCGGCCGACTGTTGCGTGACGCCAAGCTTTACTCGATTGGAGCGGGCACCAATGAAATTCGCCGAATGTTAATTGGCCGTGAATTATTCGAAGGCCGAAGCTAGACACACTTTTTCACATATTCGCGCTTCCATATTTCCCTGATTTAGTTAGACTGAGGTATCAACGAACCGTTTGATATCCGCAGGGGGCTGCATGGATTTCTTGGCACAAACAGGCTCGCATACCGAGAAGGCATGGAAGCTGCTTTTGGTTGATGATGAGCCGGAAATCCATGAAGTCACTCGCCTGGTGCTGAATAATTTCCGCTTTGAAGGCAAGGCGCTGCAATTCTTGTCCGCCTACAATGTCGAGGAAGCCAAGCGCTTATTACTTGCACACGATGATATTGCCGCCACATTGCTTGATGTGGTGATGGAAACCGAAACTGCCGGCTTGGAGTTGGTGAAATATATTCGTGAAGATTTAAATAACCATCAGATTCGTATTGTACTGCGCACCGGTCAACCAGGCCAGGCGCCCGAGCACGAAGTTATCAGTAATTACGACATCAATGATTACAAAGAGAAAACCGAACTAACCTCGCAAAAAATGGCCACCGTCATGTTTGCCTCCTTGCGCGCTTATCGCGACATTATGACGATTGAAGCCAATAAGCGTGGCCTTGAAAGAGTATTGGCCGCGTCCTCACATATTTTTTCGCATGAAAAATCAACCGAGTTTGCTTCGGCAGTGTTATCACAGCTTACCGCTTTAGTTGGCATGGAACGCGGCGCGCTGTATTGCAAAGTAGCCAATTCGAACACGGCAGAACCTGAAGCACTTGTGGTCGCTGCTGCGACCGGCGATTACGCCAAGTACGTTAATCATCGCGCTGATGAAGGGCTGCCAGTACACATTCTAAAAACGTTGAAGTCGGCCTGCGAAAATAAAAAACACCAATTTCAAAGTGATCATTATGTATTGCACTTCACCGACACCCTGCACGGCGAAAGCTTGCTCTATGTCGGTGAAACCTGGGATTTGTCTGAACTTGATTACAAATTGGTCGAAGTGTTTTGTACCAATGTCTCCATTGGCTTTGAAAACCTGCACCTGAATCAGGAATTAGTCGAAGCGCAGATGGAAATGATCTGCGTATTGGCAGGCGCAGCAGAATCACGGTCACAAGAAACCGCCGCCCATGTTCGCCGTGTGGGTGTGCTGGCTGAATTGCTCGCGCGCGCTTGCGGCATGAGTAGCCAAGAAGCGGAAACTCTAAGACACGCAGCGCCCCTGCACGATATTGGAAAAATTGGTATTCCTGATGCCATCTTGAACAAACCCGGAAGCCACACCGCGGACGAAACCGAAGTCATGCGCCGACACGCCATTATCGGTCACGAAATGTTGTCGCAATCCAAACGCGGAATTTTTATTACCGCAGCAGAAATTGCTGCTACCCATCACGAAAACTGGGATGGTAGCGGTTACCCCAAGGGACTCAAGGGCGACGCCATTCCATTGACGGGTCGCATTACCATGCTCGCCGATGTGTTCGATGCATTAGGCAGTAAACGCTGCTACAAAGATCCTTGGCCTGCCAGCAAAATTCAAGAATTTATCAAAGAACAAAGCGGCATTAAGTTTGACCCAAGCTTGGTCGATTTATTATTCAAGCATTGGGATGAGGCCGAGAAAATACGCGAATCACTGCCTGATTGAGATTTTTTCGTAGGAGGCCGCTTGCGGGCGACCTTTGATAACGAGGTCGCCCGGTCGAAAAAATGCTCCTGCATTTCCGACACTACCGCCGTCCATGGCGGTCGCAAGCGGCCTCCTACGAAAAAATAGTCCCGCCCTACTCCGGTTTTTTGACCTGCATCGGAATCCGCACATAAAAACTGGTGCCTTTGCCGACTTCGCTCTCGCAACTAATACTGCCACCCAATAATTGCGTCGCCAAATTCCAGGCAATGTGCAGGCCAAGCCCTGAGCCGCCCTGGCCGCGGCGGGTAGTGAAAAATGGGTCGAAGACTCGGCGCCGGATATCTTCGGTCATGCCACAACCGTTATCGCGAAATTCAATCAAGGCAGTATCACGATCACGGGTGATAAGAATATCAATTTTGCCTTTTTCGATGCTGGGAAAAGCATGCTGCAATGCATTCATGACTAGATTCACCAAAATTTGGTAAATCGCTCCGGGATAGGTTTCAAATACCAGCACTTCGTCACAGTACAAGTGCACTTCATGCTGGGTTTTCTTTATTGCAGGCCGCAAAGAAACTAAAACTTCTTCGATATAGGCTTGCATATTAATAACGCGAGTTTCTTCGCTCGACTGATCGACGGCGACTTGTTTGAAACTTTTCACTAGTTTGTCGGCGCGATACAGATTTCTCAAAATAAGCTGACTACTTTCGCTGGCATTTCGGCTAAAGTTTTCCAAATCCTGTTTAGACAATGTGTTTTCAAGCAAGGATTTCTCCAAGCGTTTTACTTCGTGGTCGAGAAATGAAGCTGCAGTTACTCCAATACCAAGCGGTGTATTTATTTCATGCGCAACTCCGGCTACCAAACCACCAAGTGCTGCCAATTTTTCTGATTCGACTAATTGCTGTTGCGTTTGGGTGAGTTGATCAATGGTCTCGTGCAGATTTTCATTGAGCTTACTCAGGGCGTCGGTACGTTGAACAACACGCTGTTCGAGCTCTGCATTAATTTCAGCTAATGCAATTTCATGATGCTTAAGTTCGGTGATGTCACCGGTTGTGCCCACCATGCGAAGCGCCCTTCCTGAAGCGTCACGTTCAACCACACGTCCGCGCATTCGCACCCAACGCCAGCCGCCAGTCGTAGATTCACTTCGGCAGGTGGCATCGAATACTTCCGAATTGCCTTTAATATGCTCTCGCATTTCAGCCGTAAAAGCGTCAACGTCTTCAGGATGGACGTACTTGTAAAGTGAGGTGGCGTGGGGCGTAAATTCACCGGTCGATCCTTTCAATATAAGCAATGGATTACTTCGACGTATTTCATCGTGCTCGACATCCAGGTCCCACAGCTCATCACCGGTACCCCAAAGTGTTAGTTTCAAGCGTTGTTCGCTATCACGAATATTGGCCTGTGCACGTTCGCGCTCGCGTAAACGTTGACTAATATTCCATACAAATACTGCAACGATTCCAATTCCCATCAAAAAATACGCTAACTCTGCCCACACCGTTGCCCACCAAGGTGGTGGCAAGTGGATCGGCATTTGAAATACCTTACCCCATTGCCCATCGGGGTTTTTGGCTTTGACTTCAAATTGGTAATCACCCGGTTGCAGGTTATTAAATGAGGCCACGCGACGTAAGGAATCGGTTTCAACCCAACCCTCTTGGGCGCCCAGCATACGATACGCGTAATACAGTGTTCGAGGATCGGTGTAACTAAGCGCCGAAAATTCAACATTGATATCGTTTGCCAATGCTTCCAGTGCAAGACTTCCACCTTTAGCATTTCTGGTAAAAATAAACGGCGTGCCACCAATATTTCGTTCGCCACTTCTTAGCACACGGATAGCCGTTAACTCGGTACGATTAGGCGCCGGTTGCGAGCCGACATCGAGCGGATTAAATAGGGTAACGCCACGCAAGCCGCCAAATAAAATAGGGCCATCACGGAGTTTTCCATAGGAACCTACAAAATAACCAATTCCTTGCGCTCCGTCACGCGAACCGAAATTTTCTACGTGCTTATTCATCGGATTAATACGCGACAAACCGGCCGTAGAGCTCGCCCAGATATCACCTTGTTTGTCTTCGACCGTGCCACCAATGGCATTAGCCGAAAGGCCGTTTTTCGTACTATAAAGTGTGAAGCTAATATCGCCACTCGCACTAAAATCCATTTGATTCAAGCCACCACCTTGGGTACCTACCCATAAGCGATGACTACTGTCTTCATTAATCGATGTCACGGTGTCATGGCTTAGAGCATTTGCGTTACCAGGTTCTCCGCGAAAGCGTTGCATTACACCGGTTTGGCGATCTAATTTAACCAAGCCGCCTGGTCTCAGGCCAAACCAAAATTGGCCGCGTGAATCTTCGAAAATAGCATTCACTATTTCGTTACTGGCGTATCTTTTATCGGGATTGTTATCTGGCACCGGATAGCGTTCAAAATCAGTGCAAGACTCACATCGCGAGGCTAAACCACCGCCAGCAGTACCGATCCATAAAGTGCCTTTTGAATCCACGTACAATCGCTGAATACCGTTATAAGGTAGTGAGCGGGGATTATCTTTTTCGTTACGAAAAATTTCGAATGATTTTCCATCTGGATTTAATTTTGCCAAGCCCAAACCGGTGGCAACCCAGATATTATTTTTTCGATCCCGCACCATATTTTGCACAGCGCCCGCAGGCAGACTATCGGGCTTATTGGGGTCATTGACATAACGCGCCAACACGCCTTTAGTCAAATCGTAATGAACCAAACCGCCACCTTCCAGTACACCAAACCAAAGGCTTGAGTCTTTATCGACAAACAAACCTGGTACGGCAGAGGCAGGCAATGAATTTACATTGCCTGCCTGCGAAGTAATTTCCTGGAAGGTTTCATTGCGTGGGATAAATAAACTGACACCATTGAGCCAAGTGCCGATCCACATTAAACCATCGCGATCTTCCATCAATGATTGAATGCGACTTGAGGCCAGACTGCCGCCCAAGCCTTGGTTATAACGCCAAGTTTTTATTGCGGCCGAAGGTGTGTCAATACGTGACAGACCATCAAAAGTGGCAACCCACAAACGGCCAGTTCGATCAAATTTCAAATCACGGACATTGTTGTCGGCCAAACCGTCGCTACGTGTTATGTGTTGAAGCAACTGGCCGTTTGCACTGTAACGGTACAAGCCTTCTTCCAATGTGGCGACCCAAATTTCCTTGCCGTCCAAACTGCGAGTGATTGTTTCAATTTCAGTGCTGAGTGGTGTCTTCGCAGGCCATGCTTGCAAACCAGCCTGTTCGTTTTCGAGAAAATAAATGCCATTGCGTGAACCGATTAATAAGCCTTTACGATAATCCATTATGGACTTCACGCGTCCGACCGAATCAAAACTCACGGATTGAACATTTTGAAAAGCCATCTGCTTTTCATCAAGCCATTGCAAAGTGCCGGCATTAGTCGCGACCCAGAATCGTTTTTTATTATCGAGCTTTAAAGTACTGATGCCGTTGTCGGCAAGATCACCGAATTTCCCACCGGCTTGAAATCGTTTGAAGTCATTACTAGCAACATTGTAAAGCGCCACGCCGCCCGATTGAGTGCCCACCCAAAACCCTGTGCCATTGGCTGCCTCAATAGCAACAATATGGTTATCGCCGAGGGTATTTTTTTTTGCCGGGTCATTGCGATAAACACGGAACTCGTAACCATCAAAACGATTCAAGCCATCTTGTGTGCCTAGCCAGATAAATCCCTGCTGGTCTTGATACAAATCACGAATGGTAGTTTGTGACAATCCATCATCAACACCATAGCGCTGAAAGCGAACAGGGTTAACTTCTTGCGCGCACAGTGACGAGGCAAGCATCAACAATACAGATAACGCCACAACAACACGTGCGAGACGCATAGGTTCCCCCTGTTCACTCAGGCTAACCAGCTTTGACACTGGGCACAAGCGGAACGCAACGATTTCCTCTGCCGCTGTCACGGGCGCATAATATGCGGCGCGCAAAGCGCTTGCTAATCATTATTCTTGCTTGGAGTCTGCCATGTCTGTTGTTATCGTCGGTGCAAAACGCACTGCCTTGGGTGCGTTATTGGGTCAATTTACCGGCGTTCCGGCTCCGGTTCTGGGTGCGACGGCAATGAAAGCCGCGCTGGAACAGTCAGGCCTTGCGGCTGAAGATGTATCAGAAGTTATCATGGGCTGTGTACTGCCTGCCGGTTTGGGCCAAGCACCCGCGCGACAAGCTGCTATTGCGGCCGGTATTCCACTGGCAGCCGGTGCCACCACAATCAATAAAGTATGCGGCTCGGGTATGAAGGCCGTCATGCTGGGTCATGATTTGATCATTGCTGGCTCTGCCGAAGTGGTCGTTGCCGGCGGCATGGAAAGCATGACTAACGCGCCGCATCTTTTGAACGGTTCACGTACCGGCATCCGTTTTGGTAGTGCCGAAATGCTTGACCATATGGCCTGGGATGGCCTAACAAATCCCTATGACAAACAACCGATGGGGGGCTTTGGCGAACTTTGCGCCGATAAATATAATTTCAGTCGTGAAGAACAAGATGCTTTTGCTGCCGAGTCCGTGCGACGCGCGCTGGCCGCCCAAGCCGATGGTTCCTTTAAAGACGAAATCGCTGCCGTCACCGTGACTACTCGCAAAGGCGAAGTGGTATTCGATACCGACGAACAGCCGGGCAAATGCGACATCAGCAAAATCCCGAGCCTAAAACCGGCTTTCAAGAAAGACGGCACGATAACCGCAGCTAGCTCGTCGAGCATCAATGACGGCGCTGCTGCCTTGGTTTTAATTGATGAAAAGCAGGCCTTGGCGAAAGGTTTGAAGCCCTTGGCCAAGATCATTGCCCACAGCACCCATTCACAAGCACCGGAATGGTTCACCACAGCACCGGTAGCGGCGATCGAAAAGGTACTTAAGAAAGCCGGTTGGACGGTAAGCGATGTGGACTTATTTGAAGTCAATGAAGCCTTTGCGACCGTTGCCATGGCGCCCATGCGTGAGCTGGGCTTGGCCCATTCTAAACTGAACATAAACGGCGGAGCCTGCGCTTTGGGTCATCCGATTGGTGCCAGCGGTGCTCGTTTAATTGTTACCCTGATTCACGCCTTGCGCAAAACCGGCGGAAAGCGCGGTATAGCAGCACTTTGCATTGGCGGCGGCGAAGCAACGGCCATTGCAATCGAACTTCCATAAAACTGATACACGCATACGAAGCCTAGCCACTCAAGATTTTGTCTATAAATCACTTGACTAAGGCAAAGATAATGTCATCATATGCGGGCGTGCGCCGTATGCGCACGTTTTGTTATTAACAATATTGTTTAACGTCTAGACGAGGAAACACCCATGTCCCTGAATAAAGCCCTGCTCGCATTGGCCC
>JAYSQD010000204.1:0-18440 GCA_043721835.1 Arenimonas sp.
GGCATTCCCGAGCACTGTTCCTGAAACGAAGTCCGCTATTGTCGCCGCAGCCGCATTTCGAGTCAATTCCAAAGATTGAAAAAGTTCGCGGGTCGGCACACTCACGCCCGAATCGACCAATAAATACGCGGCTTCCGGCAGTTTGATCGGCGATAATTTTTCACCTACGCCTTCGGCCCAGGCGCTATGACCCCGGATAAAAACCGGCACATCTGCGCCAAGTTCCAAACCAAGCATGGCCAATTCATCATTATTTAAACCCGCCTGCCAAAGACAATTCAAAACAAGCATTACGCTTGCAGCATCCGACGAGCCGCCACCGAAGCCACCTCCGAGCGGAATATTTTTACTCACAGCAAGCTCGGCGCCCTGCCTTATGCCAGTACGCGTCTGCAATAATTTTGCCGCATGAATAATCAAGTCACTAGCTTCATCAACACCGTAATCGTCAGTACCGACGCGGATTATTCGATTGTCTTCACGAAGCCGAACATGAACGCTGTCGCCCCAGTCCAACAACTGAAATACCGTTTGCAAAAGATGATAGCCGTCGTTGCGTTGGCCGGTAATTTGCAAAAATAAATTAATCTTTGCCGGCGCCGACCAGACACTCCAGCCATCGACTTGCGAAAACTCGCCCACTTTATTCCCAGGCCTCGATTTGCAGCCGAACACTCGCATTTTTGCCATCGCTGCTGGAATTGGCGAATACTTTCATCGGCATCGGCATTACGGCGGCATTCCAATCGCGATAATCCACCAGCCAGCCATTTTCGCGAAACTGTGCAGGCAAGCCGCTCGGGGCAAAGTTGATGCGGGTCGCGCTATTGGTGCGCATGCCGCGCAGCCACAGCTGCATGTCCTTGAAGGGAACGCGCCAGCCGGTTGCCTGCTGAAGCACGGCTTCTGCACTGTCGCCTTCTAGCATGACAATGCCGAAACCTTCCAGCTGTACTTTTTTATTGACGCTGCGTAATCGATATTTCTGATTCGTGATCGGCAGAGAAATCACGATATCAAATTGCTCGCCACGCTGCTGCCAATAAATCTTCACAGTGCCGGCCTGCTTGCCGTCGCTGATCGCAATGCGTCCGCGAAAGCTCCATTGATTTTGCATTTGCAAAGCCAACTCGCGGTCGAGCTGCCGCTGTAAATAATTCACATCAGTCAAAGGTTTTATTTGTGGCTGGCAAGCTGTAATAAAAAGACAGAATAAAACAAAAATAATTTTTTTCATGGTGAATATTTTTTCTTTAGCGTGGGCCACAACGCATATTGCGGATCAATGGTTTGGCCGACCGACCATATTTTTCGTGCATCATCTTTTCGACCGACAACCCAATACAATTCGCCCAGATGCGCGGCAATTTCTGCGTCCTTGGATTTACTCCAGGCCTTCTCGAGCCAGTGCTGGGCGTCGTCGTATTTGCGCTGCATGAGCTTGACCCAACCCAGGCTATCCATAGCCGAAGCCGAACCAGGCCGAAGCTTCAATGCTTTTTCGATGAAGGGCAAGGCTTGCGCATATTGTTTTTTATGCTGCGCCAATGTGTAGCCGTAAGCATTGAGTGCTTCGGCGTTTTGATTATTGTCGTCAATTATTTTTTTCAGGTCGGCCAAAGCCGCATCCACACGATTTTGACTGGCGTGTTGCATCGCCCGTCCGTACAATAATAAAGGGTCGTCCTCAAAAATCGCCAAACCGCGCTGTAAAGCCTTCATCGCCTGCAAATCTTTATCTTGCTTCGCCCATAAATCGGCTTCAATTAAATAACTATCGCGAATATATTCACCGTCAGCGTCTTCATTTTTTTGCAATGCATGCAATTGGCTTAGCGCTTCGTCCCAGCGGTTTTGTTTTAGCAACATGATCGGAAGCCGCAACTGTGCCCGCTCACGTTCCGGACTTACATTCACGCCGCGATACCAGCGTTCAGCATCGGCCCAGCGCCCGTTAGCATCGGCTAATTGTCCGAATAATAGCTGTAGTTTTTGGCTCGGTTGTTTTTGCTGCAGCAACAAGCTGGAATAAAAATTTTCGATGGCATCACGTTGTCTGGCTTCTAGCAATAAACGCCCACGCATTAACCAGGTATTTTCATCTTGCGGCCCGGCAGCCAGGTATTTCTCGGCTTCTAACCAAGCGTGCAGCTGGGTTAATTCAGTCAATACCGTTTGCTTTACCCAGTTATTTTGCGGTTGCAAAATACTGGCTCTCTGCACCATTGCCAAGGCAGCAACTTCATCGCCTTTTATTCGTAAAGCCGATGCGCCTATCACTTGTGCACGTGAGTCATCAGGAAATTTGAGCGCAATTTTTTCGCTTAATATTTGTGTGGCAATCGGTTCTTCCAAAGCTTCGGCCAGGAACAATAATTGAATCCAAATTTGCACGTTTTCCGGCATTGCTGCATTTGTGGCGATATCACGCAAAACCGCCCGCGCCATCACGCCGCCGTCGGTTTTTTCTGTTCGCAAAACATCAAATAATGGATTGGTGTATTCCGGCGTGCCATAGCTCAATAACTTGCGCGAAAAAATAAAGGCCGACTCGGCCTCGCCGAGCTGCATCGACAAACGTAAATTCATCGCCCACATGGCAGCGGAATTGGGCGCCAGCAGACGCCAACGCACCAACGCCTTGCGCGTAAGCTCGGTCATTCTTACGCTCAACGCCAGGCTGGCAGCACGCTCGGCCAGATTCACATCGTCGCTTAGCTGCGCGGCCTTGGTGTATTCGAGGGCGGCGGTCTTAATGTCCTTGTTTTGCAGGGCATATTCCGCTGACATGACTGCCGCCACGGTTTGGCTTTTTTCATCCAATAAGGGATCGGCCAGCAATGGCGTTGAAAGCAGCAAAAGCCCGAGCACAAACACTCGAAAAATCATTGGAACACCAATACGTTAGAATAGACGGCACCTATCCAATAGCATAACCCGCATCGCCCTTTCATGCCCTTCATCGCGCTCGGCCTAAATCACCAAACTGCACCGATTGCCCTGCGCGAAACGGTGGCGGTAGAAGCTGCACAGCTGCCAGAAGCATTGAAAACAATACAGGCGCTGAATGGCGTTCATGAAGCTGCCGTGCTTTCGACCTGCAACCGCACCGAAATTTACGCGCATATCGACGCCGGCGCGGAAGCGCAATTACTGCAATGGCTCTCGCAACAACACGGGCTGTCGGCAGATTCCCTGCAAACCTATTGTTATCAGCATCATGATGCGCAAGCGGTTAAGCACTTGTTTCGGGTGGCGGCAGGCTTGGATTCCCTGATTTTGGGTGAGCCGCAAATTTTGGGTCAGGTCAAAATGGCTTGGCAGGCCGCTCGCGACGCCCAAAGCGTCAATGGCATGCTCGACCGTTTGTTTCAGCAAACTTTTTCAGTCGCCAAACGGGTTCGTACCGATACCCGTATTGGTGCGCATCCGGTCTCAGTCGCTTTTGCGGCGGTGCGGATGGCGCAGCGTTTGTTTACCGAAATGGATCGGGCTAATGTGATGCTGATTGGCGCAGGTGACACCATCGAGCTGGCAGCACGGCATTTGAGCGATGCAAAAGTAAAACGCTTGTTGATTGCCAACCGCACCTTAGAACACGCGCAGGTGTTGGCCTCACAGCACGGCGGTGTGGCGCTGCCATTGCATGATATTGATCGACATTTGTCGGAAGCCGATATCATCATCAGTGCTACCGCGAGTCGCGAACCGATCTTGAATAAACAAATGATTCAGGCCGCCTTGAAAGCACGTAAACGCAAGCCGATGTTTCTGCTCGACCTAGCGGTGCCACGCGATATTGCCGCTGATGTTGCCGAACTGTCCGACGTCTATCTTTACACCGTCGATGATTTGGAACAGGTGATCGAAGACAATCGGGCCTCGCGACGCGAAGCCGCCAACGAAGCTGAAGTCATCATTGATCTGCAGGTACAACATTTTGTCGCATGGTCGCAGGCGCAGGGCAATCAAAACGCCTTAAAAAAATTACGTTCCAGCGGCGAGCAAACACGTGACACCTTACTCGAGCAGGCGCGCGAGCAACTAGCCAATGGCCAAGACCCTAAAATAGTGCTGGAATTATTGGCACACCAACTTACCAACAAGTTATTGCACGCACCCAGCGCCGCTTTGAGACAAGCCGCCTTGCGTGGCGATGCCGACTTGTTGCGCGCCGCTGAAAAACTGTATTCCAACGATAACCAAGAAAGCCCAAAGTGAAACAAGATCAATGACCCCTAGCCTGCTGCGAAAACTGGAAATTCTGGCCGAGCGTTATGAAGAAGTCGGGCATTTGCTGTCCGATGTTTCGGTAATCAACGACAACCAGAAATTCCGGGCGCTGTCGAAAGAATATTCACAGCTGGAACCGGTCGCCAATAATTTAGCCTTGTACCGCAATGCACAGCAAGACTTGTTGTCGGCCGAACACATGCGCAATGACCCGGAAATGCGGGAATTGGCCGACGAAGAAATTCCTTCGGCTCAAGCGCGCATCGCCGAACTCGACGAACAATTATCCTTATTGCTGATACCCAAAGACCCGCGCGACGACGCCAATTTATTTCTTGAGGTTCGTGCCGGTACCGGCGGTGATGAAGCTGCCATTTTTGCCGGGGATTTATTTCGCATGTATGCCCGCTATGCCGAAAAGAAACGCTGGCTGGTCGAAATAGTGTCCGCCAGTGAGGGCGAGCATGGTGGCTACAAGGAAATTATTGCGCGCATTGAAGGCAAAGGCGCTTATTCAAAATTCAAATTCGAGTCCGGCACCCATCGCGTGCAGCGAGTGCCCGACACCGAAACCCAGGGCCGCATTCATACCTCGGCGGCAACGGTGGCGATATTGCCTGAGCTTGAAGAAATCGACGAAATTGAAATTCGTCCAAATGAATTGAAAGTGGATACCTTTCGCGCCTCCGGCGCAGGCGGCCAGCACGTTAATAAAACCGACTCGGCCATTCGCATCACACATTTGCCGACCGGTTTAATTGTTGAGTGCCAAGACCAACGCAGTCAGCATAAAAATCGTGCACAAGCCATGTCTTTATTGAAATCAAAATTATACGAAGCCGAAGTCAGCAAGCAGCAAGCCACGCAGGCACAGGCACGGCGTTTGCAGGTAGGCAGTGGTGACCGCAGCCAACGTATTCGCACTTACAATTTTCCGCAAGGTCGCATAACCGACCATCGTGTCGATGGTTTAACCCTGTATGCCTTGCCCCAAATAATTGCCGGCGATATGGATGAGCTGATTAACACGCTCACCCGCGAAAGCCAGGTCGATGAATTAAAGATTTTGACGGAGGCTGCATGAGTACTGCAACGCAATTTACCGCTCTGAATCTTTGCGTTTTGACGGTGTCCGATTCTCGCACGCTTGAAAACGATAGCTCGGGTACTTTTTTGTGCGATGCCTTACAAGCGCAAGGCCATCATTTATTTGACCGCGCATTATTGCCAGACAATAAATATTTGCTGCGCGCCAAACTGTCGAACTGGATCGCCGAAGAAGCCATTGACGGCGTGCTGGTCAATGGTGGCACCGGTTTCACCGGCCGCGACTCCACCCCGGAAGCCATCAAGCCATTACTTGATAAAGAAATGCCGGGCTTTGGCGAAATGTTTCGTGTCCTAAGCTTCGATGAAATTGGCACCTCCACTCTGCAATCACGCGCTTTCGCAGGATTGGCCAATAATACTTTCGTGTTCTGCTTGCCCGGTTCAACATCGGCTTGTAAAACTGCCTGGGAAAAATTAATTAGCGCACAATTGGATTCACGTACCAAGCCCTGTAATTTGGCAAACTTAAGGCCGCGATTACGGGAATGATTTGTAGGAGGGCCTTCTAGGCCCGATTGGCCTGGACGCAGTCGGGCCTAAAGGACGCTCCTACGCAAAACTAAGGATTACCATGAAAACCAAAGATTACGAAAAAGCACTGGAACCTTTGCAGATTGAGTTGAACCAACTGGCACGCTGGTTGCAACACACTGGCCAGCGGATGCTGGTGATTGTCGAGGGCCGTGATACCGCAGGCAAAGGCGGCGTAATTAATACGATCACTTCCTGTTTGCCGCCCCGGCAATGCCGCAGCGTCGCTTTATCGAAACCTAGCGACACCGAAAAAACCCAATGGTATTTTCAACGCTATATTGAACACTTGCCGTCGGCAGGCGAAATGGTTTTATTTGATCGCTCTTGGTACAACCGCGCGGGTGTTGAAAAAGTGATGGGTTTTTGCACGCCTGAGCAAGCTTCGCAATTTCTCAAGCAAGTCCCCACTCTCGAAAAAATGCTGGTGGATGAAGGTATTTTATTATTTAAATACTGGTTGTCGGTTGATCAGCAAGAGCAGGAAGAGCGCTTTGCCGAGCGCGTGAAAGACCCGACCAAGCGCTGGAAACTTTCGCCAATTGATGTGAAAGCAAGAGAAAAATATGCCGAGTACGGCAAGGCACGCGACGACATGTTTACTGCCACGCATACCAAATTTGCGCCATGGACCGTAATGGATTTCAATAGCCAAAAACACGGTCGCATCACCATGATTCAGGATTTGCTCAAACGCATTCCCGATCATAAATTACCCGATGCAACAATTGATTTTCCGCCGTTGAAAGGCAAGCCCAGCAAAGAAAAATTTAACGGGCCGGTGAAGCCGATTAAATAGTTTTAGATATCTGTGTGTGTTGAGCGTGGGAGCGGCGTAAGCCGCGAATAATCTGTCAGAGTGCCGCAGGCCATTCGCGGCTTACGCCGCTCCCACGTTCCCACACGCACGCTTATGATTTATTTCTTTTTGGGGCCTATCACTTTTTCAAGATCTTCCTGCGTTACCGGACCGAGAAACTTGCTCGCCACTTTACCGTCCGGTGCAATAACGTAGGTCAGTGGCAGGCCGACGGGGGTATCGAAATCAGCCGGTGGGCTGTAAACATCCAGAATGGCCATCGGATAATTAATCGGAATGACTTTCAGGAATGCGTCCATATCGACGCGTTCAATTTCTTCGTAGGCAAGACCGATAAATTCGATGTCGTCACGTTGTTTGTCGAGCTTGTTGAAATCGGGAATTTCTTTCTTGCACGGCTCACACCATGTTGCCCAGAAATTCACAACGACCCATTTACCGCGATGGTCGGCGAGTTTGTAGGCTTTGCCGTCATAGGTGGTGACTTCTAGTGTTGGCACTTCCGGTTTTTTTGCCGGAGCGGCCGATTGCACAGGTTTTGCTGCGGCTTTAATGTCGGGCGCGGGTGGTGCTTCAATTGCGGTGTCTTGTTTATTGCAGGCGCTGATGCCCGTCATTAAAACCATCGAAATAATGGCTAATCCAAATTTATTTTTCACGTGGGGTTTCCTTGCTTGCTTTAATAAAACTACCGACACTTCGGCTAAGCGGATGGTTCAGTGGCTCGCGCAAATGCGATAAGGCGTCGATCGCTGCCTTTCCATAACTATCGTCGGCGCCGGGCAAGCTTACTTGCTTGGTTGGGATACGCAAATGCAGGCGTTCATAAAGTTCATTGAGCGATACCGCATCCAGATCACGCGTTAATATCCAGCCGCCATTCTCGCCACGCATGACAATATGCAAACTCGATAAACCCGATAATAATTGCTGCAATAAATCGTCGGTCATCATGGGTTCAATTTTTTGCATCTCCTGCAAATGCAAACCATGTCCAGTTTCACGGCAGGCGTTTAAGCGCCCCAATAAACGCAAATAGGCATAAAACTCCTGACCGGCAGGTAGTCGATGTATTTTCGGCTGATAGCGGAACGCTGACATGCTTGCGGCAACAGAGGCACCAAATAAAATTACCACCCAGCTAAAATACAGCCAGAGCATAAATATCGGGATTAAAGCTACGGCTCCGTACACTTGTTCAAACGATGTATTACGTACATAACTGGTGAAGCCAAATTTAAGCAATTCAAATAGCAAGGCTGCCAACAGGCCCGCAGCTACTGCAAAGCGCAGCGGCACCCTCCTGTGTGGAATCAACCAATAAGCACAAGTCATTGCGAAAAACTCGATTAAAAACGGCGACCAGCGCAATAAAGTCGTACTAACCCCCTCTGTTCTCATGCCCGACAATTCTGCATACGCCAACAAACTGGCCGATGCCGAAATAGCTGCAACGGTAAGAATCGAGCCCAGGGTCAGCAATGTCCAATACAACAGGAAGCGAGTGAACTGGGGCCGAATAGTGGGCACCCGCCAAATACGATTGAACGACTGCTCAATACTCCACATAGTGACCAGCACCGATATTAACAGGGCGGTAATGCCGGCCACGGTTAGCGTTTTGGTCGATGCCGAAAAACCCAGAAGGTATTCTTCAACCTGGCGTGCAGAACTGGGGACGAAATTCGTAAAGACAAAATTGATCAGGGTCGCCGTCCATTCATCAAATACCGGGAAGGCCGACATGACGGCCAGAAAGACAGCACTGAGCGGAACGATGGCGAACATAGTGGTGTATGCCAACGCTCCGGCCGACGCAAACAACTCATCATCAATAAAGCGTTTAGTAATGAAACGCGAAAAACTTTGCAAGCGGTACCAATCGGTACGGCCTAGCCATCGCTTTATTGTGCTTATAAATGTCATGTGCGTAATGTTACCTGTAAAAATTCTTAGTTCTAAGCAAGACAAGGCACAAGAGGGAAATCATGACGCGCATACGAATGCTTTGTAAGGCAACATTTTGCCCTTCTAACAATGTATTGCGACCAAATAGGGGTTTTTGTAGGCACCTGTAAGATTAACAGACTGCCGTGGGAACGGCCCATAGGTTAGGCTACGCAGACTGCCTTGGAGCGCGTATGCAAGAGATTCTGGTTTTATATTATTCACGTGGCGGCTCGGTCGCTGCGCTAGCGCGGCAAATAGCCCGTGGCGTTGAAGAAGGCGGCCTGCAGGCGCGTTTGCGCACCGTACCTCTGGTAGCACCAGTCACGCAAACCGCTGCGCCCGCGGTGCCAGAAGACGGTGCACCCTATGTCGAGAAAAAAGATTTACAGGAGTGTGCCGGATTGATTCTCGGCAGCCCGACCCGCTTTGGCAATATGGCGGCGCCAGTGAAATATTTTATTGACAGCCTGGGTGCCGAATGGGCCAGCGGCACTTTGGTTGGCAAGCCTGCAGCGGTTTTCACGTCCACCGCCAGTATGCATGGCGGTCAGGAATCGACGCTGCTATCGATGATGACGCCACTGCTGCATCACGGCATGTTGCTGGTCGGCATTCCCTTCACCGAACCAGCACTTTCAACTACCCAAACCGGCGGCACACCCTATGGTGCGAGTCATGTTGCCGGTGCTGAGGACAATGCAAAATTAAGTGCCGATGAAATGCAACTGGCGCGTGCGTTAGGCAAACGCCTGGCAGAAATTGCAAGGAAATTAAACGTATGAGTTTATCAAAACGCTGGACGGCACTCGGCATTTTTTCATTATTGATGTATCAGGTTTTTTGGCATTATCTGATCGCACCGCCGGACACTGTCGCGCCATGGTTAATAACGTTGCTGTTTTCAATACCCCTAATTCCGGTTTGCATTCTGGTACTTTTAAAACATCGCACATTCGCTTTTTGGGGCGGCACACTCGGACTATTTTATTTTAGTCATGGTGTCATGGAGGCTTGGACCGTGCGCGATCTGTGGCCGTTGGGTATTGGTGAAGTGATCATTAGTGTCTGGGTTATCATGGCGGCCAACTGGGACGGCATGACGGCGCGTTTCGCTAAAAAACCCGGCGAAGTAATCGGCTAATTACAGGAATCTGCAATGGAAGAATTATTAATTGTCACCACCGGCGGCACCATCGATAAAATTTATTTCGATGACAAATCCGACTACCAGGTGGGCGACCCGCAAATCGGCGGCATCTTGCGTGAGCTAGGCGTGGTGTTTCGATTTACAGTAATTCCAATTATTCGCAAAGATTCTCTGCACATTAACGCCGAAGACCGCGAATTATTGCGTGCCACTATTGCCGCGCAAAGTGCCCAACATGTATTGGTGACTCACGGTACTGATTCGATGGTGGAAACCGCGAAAGTCTTGGCATCGATTGAAAACAAAACCATTGTGTTGACCGGAGCGTTGAACCCGGCAAGATTTCGCGGTTCGGACGCCGAGTTCAATATCGGCACTGCTGTGGGTGCGGTGCAATCACTGCCAGCGGGCGTTTATATAGCGATGAACGGTCGGATCTGGGACCCGGCGAAAGTAAAAAAGAACGTTGCAGCGAATCGGTTTGAGCCGATCTGATTCAAATCATCATTATTTTGTGAGAGCTTGACCTGTAAGGGCGCCTGCTTGCTGCGCCCGCTTCTGCTAGTAAAATCAAGAGCGGGCGCAGCAAGCAGGCGCCCCTACAGACAATCATGAGAAATGTTGCCTGACTATGCTTAAAACCGGTCGTAGTTGTCGTGCATATCAAAGCGAAACTTAGATTGCCGCCATTGGGCCAGGCAGGAAAAGCAATACCCGCTTGAATACTTGCCAGCGTGACATTGGCAACGCCGTTTACCGTTACAAGGCGAGGCGTACAAATCACCTTGAAATATTGGATTGCGAGATCAGATTATGTAAATTAGGTCACGCTATTAATTGAGATAAACCTGTCATAATTAAAATCAGAAGTGGCGTGAGTTGTAACTTTTAGGGATCCAAGCTATGCACAACAAAAATACGTCCAACCTCTGCACGCGTGCTGGCCACCATTACCGAATTTTTAATGGCTTTCTGCAAGCGTGCATCGCTGTACTGCTGCTGTCTTGCGCATCTACTTCGTTCGCTCAGACCACCACCGCATTGCAAGACACTACCTGCATTGGCGCACGTAGCGGCAACCTCACCTGTAGTGCGGGCGAATTTGCGGTGTTGCCTGCATTTAGTGCCGCGCCAGGCAGCCCAGGGTTCTGCACTGCTGGCGACCAATTGAGCCTCAATGTTTCCATCCAGCTCAATGGTTCAAACACTGACCGTTACGACATTGGTTTCTTTACAGGACAGATCGGCAACGATCCGCGCACCAATACGGCGGGCAATATCTGTTCTGCTGCGGTGGTTCCGCCCGCCAGCTTCCCTGGCGGGATCAATCCCTGGTTCGATTCCGACCTCGATACCTGCGGCGATCTTCATGAAACGACACCACCTCCCGCGACCGATTCCGTGACCTGGACGGTTCAAAACATCAAGGTGCTTTGTCAGGGCACAACCAGCGCCTTGGCAGTTCCCTATGTGCTTAGCTACAGTCAAAGTTCTAGCTTTCAGGCAAGCTGCAGCGCCGCAAATGTTACAAACGGCGCGCCGTCAAAATGCAATTCAGGTACTGCCGGGGTAACAGTTGGCGTTACACCCTTGCGCGTTGGCGGCTACGTCGATATCACCAAACAAACACGACCCGACGCTGACACTCAAAGTTTTCTCTACACCGCTTTTGGGCCCGCGGGCACTTTTCTTGGCTACAGCATTAACGGCGGCACCATTACCAGTGTGGGTGGCAACACAATCAATGCCGCCGACAACGTGAGCATTACCGACGGG
Source organism: Arenimonas sp. (assembly GCA_043721835.1). GTDB lineage: Bacteria > Pseudomonadota > Gammaproteobacteria > Xanthomonadales > Xanthomonadaceae > Arenimonas. Next base: position 11,568 of record JAYSQD010000204.1, read on the forward strand.
CAAACCCTCCGCGTCTATATGTCGGTGACCGCAAGCACACAAACATTGACAATTACTGAACAAGCTGGCGGCCAACCCACCCACTGGGAAAATAATGCAGCCATAAGCTGTGCAAACGTGACCGGAACTCCCAATGCTGGCGGCAACAATGTCACACGTGTGATAACCGCTCCACTCAACACCACCAATTCAGCAGCGGCCTGTACCGTTACCAATACCAAGCGTGGGCGTTTGTCTTTGGTAAAAAATGTAATTCGCCGCATAGCAGCCGCCGATCAATTTACCGTCTCGGTTTCAGGCGCCGGAAGTACCACTCTAACCAACATCTCAGCAGTTGCCATCCCCGCTTCTTCAGTTACCGTTACCACCTCGGGTGCAGCTACGGGCAATTACACAAATGCCACTAATCCAACATTTCGTGTCACTCCGGATCAGTCATTACTGATCAGCGACGCCATGGCTGCCGGCAGTACCACTGCGTTGTCGATGCACGAAAGCCTACTCACATGCACCAATGCTTTTACCGGAAGTGGCGCTACCACAGGTTTGCCCAACAACCTGGAAACCTACACCTTTAATTTGACACCCGCGCCAGACGACAACATTACCTGCACTTTCAGCAATAAAGGGCGGCTGTCGGACCTGTCTATTAGCAAATCCAATGGCGTCGGATCACTCGTATCAGGCAATAGCACTTCTTACACAATACGGGTCACTAATAACGGACCTGATGCTGTGACCGGAGCTTTACTGAGCGATCCAGCAGCAACAGGATTAACGGTCACTGCCATTGCGTGTTCGGCAACACCGGGCCAATGCACGCTTGCTTCAACACCCACGATCCTGCAATTACAAACCGGTAACTACCCCTTGCCGGTTCTTGCCGTGGGAGAGTTTTATGAACTTCTTGTCACCGCCACAATAGTAGCAACCGGCTTTTAAAGTTTCTAAACGATCGAGATAAAAAAACGGCGCAATGCGCCGTTTTTCATTGCCGCCAAGAACTCCGTTAGTACACACCGGTCAGATTCAAGAACACACCTTTATGGTCAAAATCTAGCGAGGTCAACTTATCGCTAAACTGTGTGAAGTTGTAACCCAAGCCTACGCGGAAGTTTTCGTTGATATGCCGATCAACACCCACCAGCCAACCTTGACGAGTGCCGTCGTCTTGCACGGTGTTTAACCAGCGATATTCCAACAAGCCGTCCCATTTATAGGTAGTTTGATAACGTGCCTGTACCGCCCAAAAATTAGCCGTGCTATCGAACCACGGACCAGAGGCACGGGTTAAGCGCGCTTCACCATGACGACGTGCCACTTTACCGGCAAATTCCCAGCTGTCAGTAGCACGATAAATGCCTTCAAACGAAAGAATTTGCGAACGCTGGTCGTAATCGGACAAAGTTTCCTGGCCAAAACTGGTGAGGTCATACAAATACGTATAACGACCTAAAACATTCCAGCGGTCATTGCTGGCCGGGCGATAGGAGAAACCGAAATTACCTTCGATAAATTTCGCATCGGCGGCAGGGTCTATCAAATCTTCGGTAGTGCCAAAATTCAAACGTGCGGCAAGACGCCAGTCGTCATTGACTTTGTATGACAGGCGGTTGGTGCCGACCCATTGTTTGCGTTGTTCAACACCGGTGTCGCGACGGTATTCCAATTTACTATTCCAAGTCAGGTCTTGATCGGTAAAACCACCGCTCACGCTGTAGGCATTGCGATTAACTATGCCTGCACTATTTTCAAGCTCACCTTTTTGTAAAGTGAAGCCGGTGGTCCATCCTGGTTTTGGATAAAAATCCATACCAAAAGTATGTGCAAGCCCACTTTCATTCGGTGTTTTCAGGAATTGGCTTTCATTGAATAAATTAACCTGATTTGAAATGCGCCAGCGTTGACCAAGCGTAAAACCAGTCGGATTTTGACGGCCAAATAAAGTGTCGCCAGTCGTGGTGTCGGTTGAATAAGTGTAGGCACCGTAGATGGAATGTTCGGGGCTTAAACGGTATTCGGCATTGATGCGTGCAGCATCGCCGCGATCGCCGGTGGTGTACTCGGCGCCCAACGATGACAAATTACCGAAGGTGTATTTAGCACCGGCGGTGTAGGCGTCATTGTTTGCGTAATTACCGTTGTCGTCGTCAAGCGTTATTTGCGCCACGCCATACAATTCCAGACTTGAATTCAAACGCTGACCGTAACGCAAAGCCGCCAAAGTACCCGAAGCTGAAATGCCCGCTACGGTGTCGGTAACACGGCGCACTTCGCCAGTAAGCTCTGCATTGGTATTGGGGCGCCATTGCACTTGCATTTGAGTTTGTTCGACTTCGTTGGCGCCGCGTTTGGCGTCGCTGTAACGACCGGTTAAGCGCCATTGTTCGTTGATGTTACCGGTGAATTCAAAGCCCTGCTCTTCGGCTTTTTGACCAGTGTCTGCGCGAGCGACGGAAAAACCTGCATCAACTTCGCGCCACCAGGCACCGGCGGTCCATTCTTGTTCGGTCCAACCGAGTTCTTTGAAGTTGGCACGCGCTTCAATCGAATTAGCGTCGCCTTCGCGATTGAGCGAGCTGACCGGATTGATTTGGGTAAACGACAAGCCACCATTATCTGAGAAAAATATCGGTGCACTGGTAGCTTGCGAGCTTGCGTGTTCAAGTTTCAGATAAGTGCCGCGTGCCGCCTGCAAGATCAAATCAATACCTTGCAATTGATAGTCGTCGCCAGCACGATTTTCATCGACATAAGTTCCGCCGATGGCAACGTGGTTGCCAATCCATGCACGACCACGCAAACCGGTGCTCATTTCATTACTGTTAAAACCAGACGGAATATATTCGTAATCCACCAGCAAGTGGTTTTCAAAACCATCGAGTGGCCGGTCACGAATAATGCTTGGCAAATTATCACGCACGATTTGTGAAAGCGGACGCGTCAAAATTAAACGACCCTGCAGTTCGTCAATATCGTAATCGGCGCCCAAGACAAGATTGGCACGGGTTTCAACACGGCCTGTCGTGGTGTCGCGTACTTCCAGAACCACTTGCTGTGAACCCGGCAATAAATCGGTGTTGCGCAAATAATACAAACTGCCGCCGGTGCCGAGAAACTCGGTATGGCCGTACGCACTTTGTGCTTCTGCGCCAAAGCCGCGCAATTCAAATTTTGGATCACCCAGGCTGGTGCTCGACGGACTGCGCCAATTTAATGCGGCACCGTAAAGACTGCGACTGTATTGACCAAATTCTGTGCCGGTAAAACCGGTGCTGAAATTCCCCCAAAGCGCCTGGCTTTTATCCCAATCGATACGAACATAGAGCTGGCCTTGGGTATCGACATCACGATACGTTGTGGAGTCATCACCATAAACCGGATAGTACTGATCGGGATCAAGACGACGGAATACATCGCGAGGATCGGAATCTAGAAAGCCATTAAATAAACGCGAAATTTCTTGCTCATGGGTATCGGCTTGCGCGGTGATTAAATACTTGCCTTTTACTTTACCTTTCAAATAAAACGCCAAACGACCTTCGGTAATAAAACCATCGTATTTGTCGTCGGTGCCGGCGGGAACGATCGAGCCGCTGACGGAATTGTTGGACAGCGTTACGTCGGCCAATGCCACCAAAAACATATAGCGACCGCTAACGGCAACGTCCATGCCTTGTTTGGTAACTTGAGCGTTATCAGTAATTTCAACATCAAAATGATGGGTGCCCACCGGCACCAAATACTCGGCTACGAATTTACGCTGCTGGTCGACGGGGTAACTTTGGCCGTTGATTTTTACTTGAGCGCCTTTGGCAATGTCTTCACCGCGCACACGTACGCGTGAACCGTAAATGCGAATATTTTGTTGGCGCAACCCATTGGCTGAAAAACTTTGATCCAATAATTGTCGCGCCTGGATTTGCGTGGCGGACAAACCAAGCTCCGTGCTGGCTGCTGAGTTCAGCAAGCCTTGCTGTTGCTTTTTGATATCTTCGGGGCGTACCAGTTGAATGCGCTGCGGCTGGGTTTCATCGAAATTACCTTCGTTGTCGTAAGCCCGCGCAACAAAAATCAACTCATCGCCTTGACGTAAATTTAAACCGCTGGCCAATGCTCCATCCCATTGCACGGTAGTGACATTTTCCAAAGGCACATCGATTTTTGCGAGCGCTTCGGTGTAATCAACGTCGGTGCCACGATAAACCGAAATTTCGATGCGCTTCATAAACGCAACGTAATTGGTCCGCGAGAAAAAACTGATCGGCTCCTGAATTTTGCCTTCGGCATAGGCAGCAATCGAATTGGCCGTGATATTAAGTTCGGGTTGCGATAGTTGCGGATCTTCGGTGGCCCAAATTAAACCGCCATTGGGCAATTCAATCTGGGCACGACCCAGCTTTGGCGCCTGCGCTGGTTTTACCTGCTGGATTTCGACACGACGATTACGTTGCAAATCGCTTTTATCATCGACCTTGGATTCGGCTTCGCCAACACTGCGCACTTGTACTTGCGTGACCGGCGCAGCAGCTGTTTCCTGTGCCAGCACAGCACCGGCACCCGTGGCGCCGAGCAGGGTGATCAAGGTGTAATCCAGATACTTCATACGCGTATTCATTAACCAAGGCTTCCTGTTCATTTGCCCGCTCCCGGCACCATCTCGGCAGCCTCTACTTCCACTTTCAGATTAGCTTTTGCTTCAGGGCTCAAACGGCTAGCGATATCCGCCCATACCGTTTTTGCACGACGCAAGGCCAGCTCCAGATTGTATTGGTCACTACCACGCAGATCGGCATATCCGGTCAGTATCACCGTGCCGCCTTTTGTGGTTTCAATTTGTTTTGCAATGGCATCCAACTTGCCGGTGTATTCCGATTTAATCGTGGTGCGATCAGTATCGAAATACACCGCGCCGAGCTCGATGCTTGTCGCCGGTTGCGCTGCTGGTTTCGCTTCGGATTCAGCTGCAATCACTTTGGGTGGTGGTGGCAATTTCACCCCGAAGTCAAAGCGCACCGGTACCGCAGGTGTGACTCGACGCAACAATGGGTTTTCGGTAGTGAACACACCGCCTTCTGGCAACGTGGATTTATCTACTTTGACCACAAAGTTTTGGCCGCGCTCCTGGTTCGACAAGGTCAGACCTTCAAAGTGATAACGACCTTTGGAATCGGTTTCAGCAATCAAGCCTTCCACCGTCGCAAGACGAACACCTGGAATACCTTTCTCGCCTTCATCCTGCCAACCATCACCGTCTTTGTCGTCCCACACTTTGCCCCAGATGCGGCTTTGTTCAAACAATGGATCGCTACCACCGGCCATGGTCACCGCAGCGGAAGCCGAGTTACTAACGGCCACGCCAAGCTGGAACACGGTTGCTTCATTGATGAACTCGCCCGCTGGCAAGCCGGCACTAACACGCAGCAAGTAGCGAATCTTTGCACTGCCGCCTACTGGCACATCAATACCCGAGAAAGTAATCGGACCGGTACCGCTGGTCGTACCTGCGTTATCGGTATCGACAATCACCACACTACCCGGCACGAAGTTGAAGCCTTGCGGCGGTGTATCCACCACTTGTGCATTTACAACCGGCAAGGTGCCGATGTTCTGGACAGTCAGCGTGTAGCTGATCAAGGAACCAGCTGTTACTTGTGTTGGATTCACTTCTTTCAACAAGCGCAGCTTGCCTGCTTTCGGCAACACGGTGAGCGTGACCGTTGCATTGTCGCAATCGGGTGGCGTATCGGAATCGCATAGTTGATAGACGAAACTGTCATTACCCACAAAACCGGGATTGGCCGTGTAGGTGAACGAACCATCCGGGTTGAACACCAATGACCCATTGCCAGGACCGGTGACCAGATTGAATACGCTCGGACCATTGCCCGGCGTGTCGTTACCGACCACCGTGCCACTGACAGGAGCGCCTTCAGTAAATACCGTGACATCGTCGTTAGCGACTGGAATTAGATCCACGTCGTTATCGGTGATATTGCCCGTACCCACCAGCGTTGCGCCCAAGCTCACCGTTCCCGATGTGACGCCCGTAATCGTGATGACCACCGTTTCGGTCACTTCATTTTGGACGTCGTTGATAGTAGGTACGCTGACGTTGACCGATACTTGCCCTGCCGGAATCGTGACAGTCAATACAGGCGCCGTGTAATCAACACCCGGCGTTGCAGTGCCGCTTAAAGCGATAGTGATAACCGTATTGGTTGCGGAAGCCTGCGACAGAGTGACCGGATAAACCAGCAAACCGCCTTCGGCAACCGTGCTTGCATTACCAATGTTCACGGTGATCACGCCAATCGTAATGGTGGTGCCGACAACATTGTTGGCCGGGTTACCGTCATTGGTCGCGCCAGCAGTAACCACTGGTGCAAACACACCTGTTGCCGTCGGGATACCGGTAACCGTGCAAGTGATGATTGCTCCAACCACCAGATTGGCCGGCTGAGCTGGCGAACAACTCGAGGTCAAACCAGGCGGCAGATTGGCGATAACGCAGGTTGCACCCAATGCCGCTGTGATGCCGCTATTGGTACAGGTATAAGTGCCTGTGTAAGACGCCCCCACCGTAGCCGTCGTTGGCAGGCCGGAAACATTCGCCACCATATCGGTCAATGGATCGTTGATTGTACCGGTTGCACTCACACCGCCCACGGTCACCGTCGTCGTCTCGCCGGTATCGGCTATGGCATCGATTATGGTCGGGTAGCTGATCGTAAAGCTCGTCACGCCCGCAGGCACCGTTAACACAGCACCGACCAAGGTCACGCCATTACTAAACGTCGGCGCATTGGTGTAGTCGCCCGGCGCCGTTGCTGTGCCGTCGGCCAAGCTAAACGCATAGGTTGCCGGTTGGGT
>JAYSQD010000205.1:0-1852 GCA_043721835.1 Arenimonas sp.
GCCGGTTAGCTCAAACGTTAGGCCTCTGAAACAGGCCGTGCTGCAAAGGTTCATTTCTCAATTTCAAAGCATTCCAAGCGGCAGTCACGGCGCCGCTGCCAGGGAACACGTCATGAAACAGGTCAGTTGGTTCGAGATTTAAAACCTCAAACATCCAGAAGCAAAAGCCCGCTGGTTTCGCACCAGTGAACCCTCGCTTCAGGGTGATCAGCACTGAACAGTAATGACGCACCGTCTGCTGCTCTCGCGTCCCGCGCTTCCTGCCGCGCACAATCACCGCCTCCCAAGTGTAGGCAACACCAACGCCAGGCTTGCAGCTAGCAAACGGCTTGGTCCGCGCCATCTCGTGGACATCGTCAGGACACATCGGAAAAATATATTTAAGCGCCGGCGTATGCAAACTCATGGCCCAGCAACGGTATTCATCGCAAAACTGTTCGATCAATCTTTGGTGAGTCTCAGGCTTGTCATATTTAGCGGCATCAGGGTGCATTGCGCAGTAAAGTTTCTTCGCGAGCCCAAGGTAAGGCGGGTCCGCATACGCCGCGCGCAGTGGCCTAACCACTCGCTCAACCGGACCCATTGCAGCGGGCCGTCATTTGGGCTATAAAATCCTAGCCCAAATGCCAGCCCGCCGCAATGGGCCGGTTAGCTCAAACGTTAGCCATCACAATTCACGCTTGTGCCGTACTTAGGTCTTATGAAAAAACTTATTGCCACGCTGTTCATGCTATTCATGTCGACGTTCGCACAGGCCTCTGATGCATATGATTTCGCTTCAAGATCAATCACCGTGTTTGATGTAGTAAGGGCTGGCACATCGCCGAAAAAAACTGTAAAAAAATCCAGCGATCCAATTGCAGGAATACAAGGTCTCATGCGTCAATCGCTGACTCAAAATGCCGCATTTCGCGAAGCTCAGTCAGGCATTGCGACGTTTCTAAAGAGTCCAAATCAGGAAATAAAAGGATCGGCAAGCATGATCTCCGAATCGCTAAAGGTACTTGAGATATTGGGTAATCAAACAACCGCGATATGCGAAAAGTTCCTGAACAACCCTGCAGAATCAGTGCAAGCTCCTGGAACTGCAATGCGCCAGCTATTCGAAACTGAGGAAAGATCGAAAGCCGCATGGAGAGCCTACATCGCTGCAAGCACTACCGTTGCTATCGCACTAACTGCTTCAGATCGCCAAGTTGACGGAAAATTACACTATCTCAACATCACTCGGAAGGAACGCGAAAAACTCAAGGGCCAACTTATCTATTCATTTGGAAGCTCTATTAGACAAGGCTCAAGGGCTAGTGATCAGAATAATATTCTGCCAGCGGCATTATTCTGGGAATTCTTAAATGACAAGTGGAAGTCCAGTGACGAATAGGGGACAACATTTGCCGAAGTTTACGACCCAGCGACCAAGGAGAAAGATATGACTGAAGCGGACAAGGATGGAAATACACGGCTTCATTGGAGCCTTGTCAATGGCGACGTCAAATATATTACCTCGCTTATCAAGGAAGGCGATCAAGTTAACTCGCTGAATAATCTTGGCCAAACACCATTGCATATCGCTTATAAGCGCGGTCGAATTGAAATGGCCACACTGCTTATCAAGCTGGGGGCCGATCAAACTATCAGAGACCAGAATGGAAAATTGCCATCTGAATATTTTGAGGGCGCAATTTAAAGATTGAAAAGCTCAGCAAATTATTACGCTCTTCAATGCCTAGCGTGGGGCGAGTGATGGCTAACCATTCGCTCAACCGGACCCATTGCGGCAGGCCGGTATTTGGGCTATAAAAGCCTAGCCCAAATACCAGCCTGCCGCAATGGGCCGGTTAGCTCAAACGTT
>JAYSQD010000206.1:0-13113 GCA_043721835.1 Arenimonas sp.
GGCGCAGCAAGCAGGCGCCCCTACGCTAAAAATTGAAAAAGCCGACTTTCGTCGGCTTTTTTGTGTCGAAATGGTGGGCGATGACCACCCTACCGATTATTTCGCTTTCATCAGCGCAATCGTCATATCCAGCATGCGGTTGGAAAAACCCCATTCGTTGTCGTACCACGCACAAACTTTTACCAGGGTGCCTTCCATTACTTTGGTCAGCGTGCTGTCGTACACCGAGCTATGCGAGTCGTGGTTGAAGTCGATCGACACCAGTGGCTTCTTGTTGAAGCCGAGAATGCCTTTCAATGGGCCGTTAGCCGCTTCCAGCACGGCGGCATCAATTTCAGCCACTGTCGTTGCGCGTTTCGCGACAAAGCTCAAATCCACAAAGGAAACATTAATCGTCGGTACCCGTACCGAGAAACCATCAAGCTTGCCATTCAATTCCGGCAACACCAGGCCGACCGCAGCAGCGGCACCGGTCTTGGTCGGGATTTGCGACATCGTGGCCGAACGCGCGCGGCGCAAATCACTGTGATACACATCGGTCAACACTTGGTCATTGGTGTAGGCATGAATGGTGGTCATCAGGCCGTGCACAATGCCGATTTTTTCATGCAGTACTTTGGCCAAAGGTGCGAGGCAGTTAGTGGTACACGAAGCATTTGAAATCACGGTAAATTCCGATTTCAATTTATCGTCGTTCACGCCGAACACGAAAGTACCATCGACATCTTTGTCGCCGGGAGCTGAAATAATCACTTTCTTCGCGCCGCCGGTTAAATGCGCCGACGCTTTCGCTTTCGAGGTGAATAAGCCGGTGCATTCAAGCACCACATCAACATCGTGTGCGCCCCATGGAATATCGGCCGGGTTACGTACTGCATACACTTTAATGCGGTCGCCATTAACGATTAAATCGCCGCCTTCGGCCGACACGGTGCCGGGGAATTTGCCGTGCGCGGTATCATATTGCGTTAAGTGCGCGTTGGTTTCGGCATCACCCAGGTCATTGATGGCGACCACTTGAATTTCGTGTTGACGGTTTGCTTCGTAAATGGCCCGTAAAACATTGCGGCCAATGCGGCCATAACCGTTAATCGCTACTTTAATCGCCATACAATTACTCCCGTGATGCATAAGTGCTGAAGAACCGTTATTTTAGCGTCTGCGCCCCCGTCATAACACCCCTTAGGTCCTCAAAAATTCTTATGAAAGCACTCCAATCAGCCTTTATCGCGCTTTGTTTCCTGCTAACACCCTTACAAACATTGGCCTGGGGCAAGGTCGGACACGAGATTGTCGGCGACCTAGCCCAGCGCCAACTCAATGCCAAAGCGCAAGCGGAAGTCTCACGATTACTGGCGGCAGAACCCGAGCCAACATTGGCCGGCGTTTCTAACTGGGCCGACACCCTACGCGCTAGCGATCCGGAACAATTCAAAAAAACCAGCCGCTTGCACTACATTAATTTCCCGCGTGGCACTCCCTGCGAATTTGTCCCGGCACGAGATTGCCCCGACGGTAACTGCGTAGTGGCAGGCATCAACAAGAATTTCACTATTCTCTCCGATAAAAATCGCAGCGACGCCGAACGCACCGAAGCTCTTAAATTTTTAGTGCATTTCATCGGCGATGTACATCAGCCCTTCCACGCCGGCTATGGCGATGATCGCGGCGGCAATACTTTCCAAATTAATTATCAAGGCAAAGCCTGGCAACCACTTGCCAATCCAAAGCCAACCGACTACGTGCCCTCAGGCTGGAATATTCATAGCGTCTGGGATTCGATGATTATTGAAAGTAAAACCCGCGACTCGAAAAAGTATGCCGATATTTTATGGAAGCAATCGCCATTGCCGTTCGATGAAACCAAGCGCTCGGACCGCCCGGCTGTCGAATGGGCAATGCAATCTTGCCGCATTCTCAAAGACAATCCGTATCCAGCCCAGAACATCATCAAGGACGATTATCTGAATAAATATCGTCCCTTGCAGGAACGTCGCTTGCGTGAAGCCGGCGCTCACTTGGCGGCAATGATTAATTTTGCATTGGGTAGATAAGTAAGGATGTCGGCACCGCTTATCCATTCTTTCTACCACATGGAAACCGGCACCTGGAGCTATGTCGTCGCCGACCCCGCAACACGTGTTGCCGCCATTATCGACCCGGTGCTCGATTACGATGCAAAATCAGGTCACACAAGCACGACAAGTGTGCAGCAGTTGATCGATACGGCACTTGAAAGCAATTATCGGCTTGAATGGATACTGGAAACCCACGCCCATGCCGATCATATTTCTGCCGCGCCTTTCATCAAAAAAAATATCGGTGGCAATATTGCGATTGGTCGTGGCATCACCCAGGTACAAAAAATCTTCAAGCCGATTTTCAATCTTGATGATAATTTTTCTACCGATGGTTCGCAGTTCGATCATTTATTCGATAGTGATGAAATATTTTCAATCGGCGAAATATCCGCACGCGCTATTCCTACGCCGGGCCATACCAATGACAGTGTGAGTTATTTGATGGGCGATGCGATCTTCGTCGGCGATTCGCTATTTATGCCTGATGGTGGCAGTGCCCGCTGTGATTTTCCCGGTGGGGATGCCGCCGAGCTTTATCAATCCATACAAACACTGTTTAGCTTACCCGACACCACCCGCATGTTTGTCTGCCACGATTATTCGCCGGGCGGCCGCGGGCCACGTTGTGAAACCAGCGTTGGCGAACAAAAGAAAGATAATATACATGTTGGCAATGGTGTTAGCGAAAAAGTATTTACCGACATGCGGATAAAACGTGACGCCACGCTTGGCAAACCTGCACTCATTATTCCCTCGGTTCAGGTCAATATTGCCGCCGGTGAATTTCCGCCGCCAGATAATAATGGTGTGATCTATTTGAAGATTCCCATAAATATCTTATGAATACTTTCGAAATTTACCTCGCCCTGCTTTTTTTCTGTGTTGCCATTTTATATTCCTCAGTCGGCCATGCTGGTGCCAGCGGGTATCTGGCCGCTATGGCTCTACTGGGCATGGCACCCGAACAAATGCGCCCGACTGCATTAGCCTTGAATATTCTGGTCGGCAGCATCGGCTTGTTTCGTTTTTATCGTGCTGGTCTTATTGATTATAAAAAAGTACTGCCGTTTGTCGTGGCATCAGCACCCTGCGCTTTTTTTGCAGCCAAATACCCCATTGCCAAAGAACATTACAGTCTTTTATTGGGGCTGTTTTTGATTGCAGCGGCACTGGCCGTCTTCAAAAGTGCATTGACACTAAGCAAAGCCGAAAGTGATTTGCCGCTACGTACTATTTCATGGCCCATCGCAGCCGTGGTGGGTGCCATTATCGGCGTGGTATCGGGATTAACTGGCACTGGCGGCGCCATTTTTCTTACGCCGCTTTTATTATTTTTCCGCTGGGCACACACACGCGAAGGTTCCGGCATATCGGTGGCTTTTGTCTTTATCAATTCGCTGACCGCACTAGCAGGTTTGTGGAAAGGCGGCGCCAGCTTTCCTCACGCGTTGCCGTTCTGGTTAATCGCTGTTGCTGTGGGCGCATTGATTGGGACCCAGCTTGGCATTCATCGTTTGCCAGTGCGCAGCCTTCGCTATGCCTTGAGTATTGTGCTTTTGATAGCCGCAGCAAAACTATTATTGGGCTGAAGAAAGCGTAGCCCGGGTCACGCTCCACCGACCCGGGGAAATCTGCGAAAAACGAAAGCTAGTTGTAGCTACACCATGACAAATCATTAAAAACATTTGTCACTTCCGCGCAGACGCGAGCCCACCAACTTTTGCACACCTGAAGTACCGACATTAGATCTTCGTCTTCGCAAAAGAATTCGTTTTAATTTTAATTTTGGCTGCATTACCTGACACCCCGGGTCGATGGAGCGTGACCCGGGCTACGTGTTTGATTATCCCGCAGACCTCCCGGGTCAGATAAAGCCATGACCCGGGCTACGCACTGGGGTACGATAGGCTTATTGAATAGTTGGAAATATGCGTGAGCACATTGAACGTAAATACTCTTGATCAAGCTGTAAAAGCCTTGTTTGAAAACGCGGGCAATAAAATTGTTCTTGCAGCTCCGCTCGGCCTGGGCAAACCGCATCGTTTATTGAATGCAATTTATGAGGCTGTCGAAAAAAACAAGACGCGCTCGCTTGAAATTTACACCGCGCTTTCATTAACACCACCGAAACCAAGCAATGATTTGGAAAAACGTTTTTTACAGCCTTTTTTGGATCGACATTTCGGTACCGACTTTCCCAGCCTGCATTATGCAAAAGCACAGCGGCGTAGTGCGCTGCCCGATAATATTTCGGTGCAGGAGTTTTATATGCAATCAGGCGGCCTGTTGAATTCTTCGCAGGCACAGCGGCATTACAATAGTTTGAATTACACGCATGTAGCCCGTGCGGTGGCTGAAAAAAATATTAACTGCCTGGTTCAAAAAGTTGCACGCGAACCCGGTGGTACAAGATTGAGCCTTAGCTGCAATCCGGATTTAACTTTCGATTTACTCGATGAAGTCAAACGTCTCGGAAAACCCCGGCCTTTATTGATTGCCGAGCTCGATTCGCAGCTACCGTGGATCGGCGGTGCGGCGGCTGTCGATGAAAATTATTTCGATATTGTCATTGATTTGCCAGAACCGTCACCTAAGTTATTTGCATTGCCACGACAAGCGGTCAGCGATCCGGAATATGCTATCGGCTTGCGTGCCAGTGCACTGATTAAAGACGGCGGCACACTGCAAATCGGTATTGGTTCATTATCGGATGCTTTGTGTCACGCCTTGATTCTTCGCCATCAGCATAATGCTGATTATCGCGAAATCATGAAGCAACTTGCGCCGGGCTATCTTGAATCGGACTTGGTAAAAAATCTCGGTGGTGCCGAGCCTTTCTTGCTTGGTTTATATGGCGCCAGCGAAATGGTGAACGATGGTTTTATGCATTTGCATCATGCGGGTATTTTGAAACGCCGGGTTGTCGATGATATTGATGTGATGCAACGTGAACACAACAATGCCCTGACCCAAGAGGATACAAAACGCTTGCTGCAAGAAGGCCATTGGCTCAACGGTGGCTTTTATCTCGGCTCGCAGGATTTATATCAGTGGTTACGCGATATGCCCACTGCTGAAAAAAACGGTATCGGCATGACGCGCATTTCGCATATCAACGAACTCTATGGCGGCAATGAAAATCTGGAACGCTTGCAAAGACGTGATGCACGTTTCTGTAATACCTGCATGATGACTACCGTACTGGGCGCGGCGGTGTCGGACGCACTGGAAGGCGGTCGCGTGGTCTCTGGCGTGGGCGGTCAATATAATTTTGTCGCGATGGCACATACGCTACACGATGGCCGATCTGTCCTGATGTTTCGCGGTACCCGCGAGCAAGGTAAAACCACGCATTCCAATGTGCTATGGAATTATGGCCACACCACTATTCCAAGACATTTGCGTGATATCAGCATCAACGAATATGGCGTTGCTGATTTGCGTGGCGCCGATGATGAAACCTGTGTTAAAGCCATGCTATCGATTTGCGACGCGCGCTTTACGGCAAAGTTAATTCACAAAGCAAAGCGTGAATTAAAATTAAGCGCCCGTTTTGAAGCGCCCACCTCGTGGACATTCAATCGACCCGAGCAATTAAGTCTGGCTTTGAAACCTTTCCGCAAAAAAAATCTATTGCCTGACTATCCGCTTGGCTGCGACTTTATGCCAGTAGAGCTACGCTTGATAAAGGCATTGGGTTTGCTGAAAACAGAAACTGCTTCCACCTTCGGAAAAATTAAATTAATTATGTTGGTGCTGTTGTCGTCATCAACACAAGACAAAGAAGCGATGGAGCGTATGGGTTTGCAGACGCCGATAGCCTTGAAGGAAAAATTGGCCGCGCGTTTAGTTCGATACGCATTAAATAGAACAAAATAAATCGCAGGGTGGATCCCACCGTTTTTTGGTGGTATCCACCAAGCCCAACGAAGTGGCAACGCATGTTTTATCCGCCAACCCAATCGACATCGCAATGAACGGTGGATTCGCCATGAGCAGGCGGTTCCACCCTACGATTTAATCGCGAGCGACAACCGATAATCGCTTCAAGAAATCAGAAAATTCATAGACGGCCAGATCGCGATATTCACCGGCATCGTAAAACCTGCCATAACAAGACTGGCAACTTTCAAACCAGATATGCGGTTGCTGGGCATCGACCATTTTAATCATTGCTTGCTCGCAAACCGGGCAATCAATATCGTCGATTTGATTGAAATGTTCGCCCAGTTCGGCATTACCGATGTCGATTTTTTCGGCCTCGTCTTCCAGGCGTTCGTGTGCGCCAATGGCCAACCATAAGCCCATGCAATGTTCGCAACGATAGGCTGTTGCCATATCGACATCGAGTTTATTCATCGGGTTTTGGCATTTGGGGCATTGCATGGATTTGTTCATAATCAAAACCTTGATGTCGATATATTCGCAAGCTTCTTACAGCACGTATTTACCAAAATAAGCCGGGGGGAACGGATCTTCTGCCTTTAGACTAAAGGGGACGATCAATTCGTATGGTATTGGCTTTCCATTAATTTTTTGCAGTTTAAAACGCCATGCATTCATCGACCCGATGGCAAATTTTCGCGCCGATTGAGGCAAATTCGGAGAATCGACAATTTCTACTACGGTACATTTCCCTTCGAGCCCAACCAAGCATTTTACTCTTACATCACCCGACCAGTTGGCCCGTAATAAATCGCTAGGATATTTGTCCATGGCTTTTTTAATAATGCGCGGTTGTTCGTACATACCGTCAATTTTTACATTGCCCCCGGACTCCGATGGTGTGATAGTCAGCTCAATTCTTACACCAGTTTCAAATGTGGCAGGCAGGTTATTTTCAATAGGCGGTTCGACTTTACTCATCGCCAGTTTTAGTTGCAGATTTTGAATAAATTTAGCCGGATATTTATCTTTAGCGGGAAAATCAATCTGGACTGGATGGCCAGTCGTGTCGTACAGCACATCAGCCCACACCGTTATCTTGTAGGGTTTAGTCGGTGTTGCCTCAGTGGCAGCCGAATGTGCTGACACCCATAATAAAGCCCAGATTGCGTGACGAATAAATTTCATTGGATATCCTGTTTTTTTGTATTGTACCTAAACTTCCCATTTCGCCCTTACTCCGCTGCGCGACAGGGCTTGCTGAACAGAATTATCTGATATCAAGACTTTCCCGAATGCGCCCTTTCCGGCGGCCCGAACAATTGTTTGAATCTTGATACAAGACTCTGCGGCCTGGCAGCATCACGAAACATCGCTCGCCATTCATGAAATGTCAGGGTGATCGGGTTATGTGAATCAATCGGCACCACGATGCCGTATTCACAAGGCACTTCGGCGTCTTCTTCAATAAAAGTGCCGAATAATTTATCCCAGATAATCAAGACCCCGGCGTAATTGCGATCAATGTATTTTGGATTTCTTGCGTGATGCACGCGGTGATGCGATGGCGTGTTGAACACTTTTTCAAGCCATCCTAGTTTACCGACGGTTTCGGTATGGACAAAAAACTGGAAGCCAAGATTAATGGCGACGACAGCAATAATATTTTTTGGCTCGAAGCCCAGGAATGCCAGCGGCAGCCAGAATAACCACATGCCGGAAACCGGATAGGTCAGGCTTTGTCGAAATGCCGTTGAAAAATTCAAGCGTTCAGAAGAGTGATGCGTAACATGCGATGCCCACATCCAGCGAATGCGATGATGCGCGCGATGAAACCAGTAATAGAAAAAATCCTGCGCTATAAACAAGGCCGCAATCGTCCAAACGGATGCGGGTAAATCAAACAGGCGATGTTGATACAGCCAGATATAAATGCCTATGACCAATACCCAAGTCAGGGCATCGGCGGCTTGATGCATTAAGGCGAGCGCAGCGTTTGATACGGTATCTTTCAAACTATACACCGCGCGTTTGTTTTTCCAATACCAAGCTTCCCAGAGAATAAAACCAAGAAACACCGGTGCCATCGCAAGTAATATCCAAGTTTCCATATCAATCAGGATTTTCAGTCGTTTTAAGTTGCTTGGACATATTTTCAAGGCAGCGTCGCATGGCGCCTTGCATAAAAAATTTCAGCAAAACAAAACACAGGGGATAAAGCAAAATACTGGTGAGGCTAAATTCGTAGGTCCAACTCACATGCGTTCCACTTTCATCCGGGTTTAATTGCCAAACGGATTCACCCTTTTTGACCAGCCATGAAAATGGCGCTTTAAATCCGCTCAGTGTATAGCTGTGTCGCTTGGGCCGATCAAGCAAAGTGACTTTTTCGATCAATACCGAATTGTCGGCATTATAAATATGCCGAATAACACCTACCGCCAGTGGTTCGGCTAAACGGATACTGCGAATCGCCGGGATCAAGCCAAAACCGGTAAAACAGGCCGGAAAGCCTGCGGCATCGACCATCAGCTCGAAAATGGGCGCTGGCTCGCTATTAAAAACCCGGGTGGCGTGGCAAATAATCTTCATGGCGCCAGTGTCGCCAAGCGGCACTCGTCTGTCCAGTCTTTGCTCGACATTACGTTGCTATGCATATGGACGGATAAAATTCGGCATTGCTTTTCTTTGTTCACAGAGGCATGACATACCGCAGGAGTACGCTCTAGGAATGCAACATAGTCATAGCCCAGACTTTCAGGTCCACTGTCGCAAACATGGCGACACCTTGCATTTCAAGGTGACCGGCGATGTCGATTCACAAGAGGTACGGCTGGCTTACTGGCAAGAAATAGTCAGCATTACTAAACATTATGGCCTACGAAAATTATTGGTGCTTGATCGGAAAAAACATAAGCCTGCCAGTCAGGATGAACTTGTTGAATTAGCGGCGATGATGAAAATTCATAACGGCCTTGCTGATCGACTTGCTGTGGTTGAACCCACTGCTGCGTTTATTGCGGCAGCCGAGCATGCTGAAATTGAAGGCCGCGAAGTCGGCATTAATGTTCGGGTGTTTAGTAATGTTGAAGATGCCGAACGCTGGCTGATGCATGGATTGTCGGACGAAGCTTAGGGTTTTATGTTTCTGGTAATGGGCGCGCTTGAATTTATAGCTAATATTTTAAATAATTCTATGATCGGCAAACAAGTTCGCGCTCACAAAATAAAAAAATATCGTTATCCCCGAATGCTTTTATCGGGGACCTAGTGACTTGATGCATCGAAGCAACGGCGCTGGGTTCCCAATAAAAGCACTCGGGGATGACGAAACTCTAATGTTGCAAGCTGGCTAAATAACTCCATGAGCTACACACATCATTATGATTATTTAGAGGATTGGCTATAGAACGATAGTCTGACGTGAAGCGATAAACAGTAAAGGACTATTTGCTGATTAGGTTTTTAATACAAAATAATGGTTTCGCTATAGCGAGGCCACCGAATTCCGGCCACCTTCTTTCGCTCGATACAGTGCCTTGTCGGCGCTT
Organism: Arenimonas sp.; assembly: GCA_043721835.1. Taxonomy (GTDB): domain Bacteria; phylum Pseudomonadota; class Gammaproteobacteria; order Xanthomonadales; family Xanthomonadaceae; genus Arenimonas. The sequence goes on from JAYSQD010000206.1 coordinate 9,518, forward strand.
TGCATCAAGCCAATAAAATCCGATGTTTGCGGCGGAACCCGGGTCGAAATACCTAAACTAATCGTTATGTGCCGCGCTATTAAATTACCGTCATGGCCAATCGCGAGATTTTCCACTGCTGCTCGTATTTTTTCGGCGATCTCCCTAGCGGTAGCTTCATTGGTGTTAGGCAGGATAACGGCAAATTCTTCACCACCATAACGCGCTACCAAATCACCACCGCGCTGCGCGCTGTCTGAAATCGCCTGAGCCACCTTGCGCAGACATTCATCACCAGCGACATGGCCATAAAGATCGTTGTAACTTTTGAACATATCAATATCGGCCATGATGAGTGACAGGGGTTCGTTATTGCGCATGGCGCGATGCCATTCGCGTTCGATAACTTCATCAAACATTCGACGATTGGCCACTAAGGTCAAACCATCAGTGGCCGACAATTCACGCAAGCGGTCTTCCAATTGTTTTTGCACGGTGGCGTCATGAAATACCATGACGTGATGCATTACCTCTCCGTTATCGGCATGCACCACATCGACATTGGCTTCCATCGGAAAAACATCGCCATTTTTACGCTTTGCCCACAAGGTGCCTTCCCAATGATCGCCCGATTGCAGGCTGGAGCGAATTTGCAAAAAAATGTCGGCATTGTGTTGATCCGCTTCCAGCAATTGCGGCCCCTTGCCCAATACTTCATTGGCAAGATAACCACTAATCCGCTCAAAGCCTGGATTCACACTTTGAATTTTTAAATTGGTATCCAAAACAACAATACCTTCGCCGGTGTGCTTCACTACCACGTCAGCCAAGCGCAGACCTTCTTGCGCGCGTTCAAGTTCAATTAGTTTTTGCGCCAAACGTGCTGCCGATTTTTCTTGCAAATACAAGCCCAGTAAAAACAATAAAACCAGCGCAGCTAGCAAGCTCACAATGACAATAGCGAAATGGCGATAACGCGCATTGGTCGCAATCCAGGAATCGGCCTTGATATCCAGGCCCAATACCGCCACTACGTTGCCGGTTTTCAAATCTTTGATTGCTGCCACGCTGGTAACCCAGTAGCCCCAACGATCATGATAGGGATATTCAATCGCTGGTTTGCCGGTGTGATACACACTGAACAAAGCATTCGACGGCCCATCATAAATATCACCAGGCGCGGAATAATCGGCTGAATCCAATGCCTCGGCATCGGCCAAAAAAATCATTTGTTTTGGATTGTCGGCCTTGGGCTGCATCAAATAAACGAAACGAAAATCCGGATTCACATCGCGCACGCGTTTTAGTTGCGCGCGCAACTCGGTAAAGGTTTTTGTTAACGAATCGCTTTGTGCATCACCACTTAGTAACACTACATCGTTGGCGTCGAACGACGCTGCTGCCGTACTGGCCAAAGACTCCACTCTTGCACGCTCGAGCTGGTCTCCGGTTCGGGTGACAAAACCGGTAAAAAACCACCCGCAAACACCCGCGACTATCAGCAGTAAAACACTGAGAATCAGCAGTTTTTTTCGACTGGAAAAAAATGAACCGGCCTGCTGCATAGCTACCCCCCCCCGCCTGATAGCCGCAGTTTACTACCACGCCAGCCCGGTTGAGGCGGATTTATGGAGATTGTACTCAAAAAAAATGAGCTCTAGTGGAGAAAAAATCCAGTCTCAGAATTTGCGCCTGTAACAAACGCCCCAAAGGGTATTTCCCGCCGAGTCGATACCTACCTTACACGGATATGCCACCAACTCTACATCCTTGGGAGGCTTTTCTCCCTTGAATGGATTGTTGAGGGGATCTTCCTTCTTTTCTGGTTTTTTCTCGGGCAGGTCCAATTTGCTCTTTGCTAAAAGAATTCGCGATGATTTCCCGGGCACGGTCGCTGAAACCAATACGCCATCCACTATGTCGGCTGACGCGCTGAGAAGCCACTTTTGCTCAGCCTCGGTCAAGCGTTGAACGATTTGCAAATCCGATGAGGATGAGGCATTTCTCCCGTTCTCATGCCCTGCAAAATATGCAACGCCAGAGCTGAGACCGAGTACTGCAATCCATATGGCATTGACTAATATCCGGTTCATTTGATTCTCACCATTCGCGATTAAGTGGATCTAATTACAGGTTATGACCTTTTTCCCAGGTTTTGACCGGACGGCGGTCTTTGCTGGTGCGGCGGTTGTCTTGGAATCGGAGCTCGGCTCGCCGATCTTCATGCTGCCGCCGTTCGACTTTATCGCGGGTATTGGCAGTGAATTGGGACGGGCCTTTTGCAGCAGTTTGTGCTGCGCTACCGTCGATCGGTTCCAAGCTGGCACCGTTTAAAGAAATATCTCTTAAATCGCTGGACATAGCATTGTCTCCATCAAAAAGCGTCATTAGTTCGACCTCAGATGAGAAAACGATGATTGTTGGGATAAACGGCCAAATATAAGTAAATTATTCGCATGCTCTTTGTAGGGGCGCATGCTTGCTGCGCCCACAAACTGCGATAATGCTGATACAGGGTGCGGGCCGAAGAATGCTCCTGCATTTGACCAGACATTCGTCTGTTAAAAACCGGCACTCCCGCCATCCGTGGCGGTCGCAAGTAGCGCCCCTACAGTCTTACTTCTTCCGCGATAATATTTTCAATAAATCGTGCATCACTTTTTTTTCGCTGGCTTTCAATCCACGATATTTAATTAATACATCTGCCTCATCGTGGTCATGGGCATAGCTGTCAACAATAACGCCAAGCACATCGTCTGGATTTTCTACAAACTGCATTCGGCCGCGGCCTGTCGCTAGCCATTCCATTTGTACCTCTGTGAGTTTGGCGAGCTTGATCAAATTCTCTAAAGTGGGTAGCGCGCCATGCGGTGCTTCCCATTGCGAAACCGCACTACGATGAACTTTTAAAGCTTCTGCCAATTGCGATTGTGATAATTTTGTATGGTTGCGTGCTTGACGAATGCGTAAATGGGGGCGGACTGAGGTAGTGTTTGGCATTGATTATTTCATGGTGTTAAGTGATGGACTAATACAGCATGTACAGCAATACTAGGCGTTAAGTGATATTCAACAATATTGGTTTATTATCACTGAACAAAGTGCTTATCGCCAGTTAAAACCTGATTCAGCTTCGGGCTAGCTAGCGATACTGGACGCTGTAAGCGCCTTGTTGCCGTTGCGTTGGGGGGGGGGGTAGTGTGATCTAGTTCACACCGCCAGCAATGATGCTGGCTTTTTAATTGAGTAGACTTTATGCGTGAATTAAGCGTATGTGAAATCAGTTACGTAGGCGGCGGCCCAACTGACGGAGCGGCTGAATCTCCGATTAGCACTGCGGTAGGCAATGCATGCAATGGGTTGCCTAGTAGTGCAAATGTTACCGTTACGGTCGGCACCCCTGGTTGGACATTCGGGCCTGTTTCTGTAGCTCCAAATCAATCAGTGACTGTAACTGTAAACTGCGGTGAATTTAATGCTGCTAATGGGTCTTCTTCTGCCCCCTCATCGGGCTCTTCATCAGGGACGTCTTCTGGCTCGTACACTCCCTACGTGATGGGTGAGGGTCCTTACATAGCTTACAAGCCGTGAAACTCGGGTCTGTAATTATGTGATTC
>JAYSQD010000207.1:0-29358 GCA_043721835.1 Arenimonas sp.
CGGCGATGCCGACAAATTCCAAGTCTGGATACTCGACTTTTAACGCTTTTATCAGCTGCGCACCCAAAATATCACCCGATGCTTCTCCCGCCACGATCCCGATTTTCATAGTCAATTAGCGAACAATACCGCGAGTACTTTGGCTCAAAAAATCAGTCAGCAGGCGTATTTCTGGCGCATCAACGGCCTCAATCGCAAGCGCTCCTCTGGCTTCGGCCAACGTCATACTGCTTCGATACAATATTTTGTAAGCGCGTTTGAGATTCGCAATTTGTTCCGGCAAATAACCGCGCCGTTTTAAACCTTCGCTGTTCACCCCTGCGGCGGTCAGCGGATTACCGCCCACCGTGACGTACGGCGGAATGTCCATCAACACAACACTCGATACGCCGCACATCGCGTGCGCGCCGATTTTAACAAACTGATGCACACCGGTAAACCCACCCAAGGTCGCCCAATCGCCCACTTGCACATGGCCCGCAAGCTGGGTGCAATTGGCAATCGTGGTGTGATTGCCCACCACGCAATCATGCGCAATATGCACATACGCCATGATCCAATTGTCATTGCCGATGCGGGTGCTACCACCGCCATCGGCAGTGCCGCGACTAAAGGTGGTGAACTCGCGAATGGTATTGCGATCACCAATAATCAGTTCGGCATCTTCGCCAAAAAATTTCTTGTCCTGCGGATCGCCACCAATACTGGCATGGGAATAAATTTTATTTTCGCAGCCAATCTTTGTCGGCCCTTGAATGACGCAATGCGAACCAATGCTGGTGTCCTCGCCAATTTCAACACGGGCACCGACAATGGTGTAGGCGCCAATGGAAACATTGCTGCCAATTTTTGCACTGGCATCAATCAGGGCAGTAGCATGGATCATCAAGCCTTACCTTCTGCACAAAGAATGTCGGCACTGGCTGCTACCTTGCCATCGACACGGGCAGTGCATTCATACATCGCCATATTGCGAATGGTGCGCTTCAAAATAACTTCGATATCGAGTTGGTCACCCGGTACCACCATTTTTGAAAAACGGGCATTATCGACTTTGACCAGATAGAATAATTTTTCAGATTTTTCCGGTGTGTCTTCCAATGATAATTGTGTCAATAAGCCGCCGACTTGCGCCATGGCTTCGACTACTAAAACGCCAGGCATAACCGGATGCCCCGGAAAATGGCCCTGGAAAAACGGTTCGTTAATCGTGACATTTTTGATCGCACGAATACGTTTGTGCGGGTCGAGTTCAATGACGCGATCTACCAGTAAAAACGGGTAGCGGTGCGGTAATAGGGATTGGATTTTTATGACATCGACCGGTAGCGTCAGGCTCATACTATTCTTCTTTTTTAGCGACGCCTTTAATTTTACGCGCCATTTCGTCCAGATGTTTAAATCGCGCTGCATTTTTTCGCCATTCCCGGCTTTCTTGCAGCGGAGTGCCCGAGGTATATTCGCCCGGCTCGGTGATTGAATGTGTGACTAGGCTGAAAGCATTGATGCGGACCTTATCGCAAATTTCGATATGCCCAACAATGCCTGCGGCCCCACCGATCAGGCAATATTTGCCGATTTTCGCAGAGCCTGCCACCGCTACGGCGCCGGCAATGGCGGTATGTGCACCGATGTGTACGTTGTGAGCAATTTGAATTTGGTTGTCGAGACGGACGTCTTCTTCGAGAACTGTGTCGCCGAGTGCACCACGATCAATCGTTGTATTGGCGCCGATTTCGCAATCATCACCAATTACCACGCCACCGAGTTGCGGGACTTTCAGCCATCGACCGGCTTCCATTGCCAAGCCGAAACCTTCGGCTCCCAATACAGCGCCGGGGTGGATTAATACCCGTTGACCGATCTTTACTCGCGTTACTAGAGTGACGCGCGCAACGAGTTCGCTGTTAGCCCCGACATGGCAATACTCGCCTATCACGCAGCCCGCACCGATCACTGCATTTGCTTCAATTCGTGTGTGCGCACCAATACTGACGAAAGGGCCAATGCTTGCACTGGAATCTACACTGGCACTTGGGTCGATAACCGTATTGGAATGAATGCCCGATTTAATCACGGTTTTGGTTTCAAACAACGCCGATATTTTAGCGAATGCGACGTAAGGGTCTTTTGCAACCAGGCATGGCGCTGATGACAGACTTGCATCGGTTTCACGCAAAATTATTGCAGCCGCTTGCGTTTGCAATAATTGTTTTCGATACAGTGAATTGGCCAGAAAGCTGATCTGCTCTTTACCAGCCGTCGCTAATGGAGCCACGCCGATAATTTTCGTATCGGCATCACCCACGACTTTCAAATCAAATTTTTTCGCCAGCTCTGCCAGCGTGAAGTGAGGGCCTGACATAACAGGCCCCGACTTAGAACTGTTGACCGAAGCTGAATTGCAAGCGTTCAATACGGTCAGTATCTTCACTACGCAACGGCAGCGAATAGCTGATCGAGATCGGACCAACGGGAGCTTGCCATTGCAGGGAAACGCCCGCTGATGCACGAAGTTTGCCTGCATCAAAATCGCTCGGTGTGGCATAGACATTACCGAAATCCATAAAGGCCGAGAGACGTGTGCCTCGCGATTTGCTAAAGAGTTTCGGGAACAGTAACTCAACGCTACCGATTGTTTTTAAACCGCCGCCAAGCGGCTGACTTACACTTCCGCTACCCTGTACTAGACTTGGACCAAGACTGTTTTGCTCGAAGCCGCGAACTGAATTGGGGCCGCCAGCATAATAGTGTTGGAAGAAGGGTAAGCCACAGGTACGTTGCGTACCGGCGATGACAGTGCCATTGATGTCAAAATCCGAGCATTTAAATTTACTGGTTTTGCCATAACTATCGCCATAACCAATGTCTGTGCTTACTTTAAGTACTAGCCAAGATGCCAAAGGCTTAAAGTGCTCAAATTGATACTGCAATTTGTAATATTCCAAGTCGCTGCCCGGCAGTACTACTTCCGCAGAAAGGCGATGGTAGGTGCCACGGGTTGGTAATAGATAGTCGTTTCGTGAATCACGCGCCCAAGACGCCCGTGCTCGCCATGCATTGATATTCCATAATCGGTTGCCAAAGTAACTGAAAGCATCAATCGTCAGTGGATCGCCATCATCATTTTCAATGGGCGTGAGTGGATTCAAATCATTATCGATATGGAAAAAAGGGAATCGTTGGCGATCGCCGAGTGTGCTAACCAGATAATTAATTAGCGTGTAAGGCGTCGAACCATCTTGGGTGGATATTTGGTTGCGATCAATTCCGAGTGCAAACTGTACACTATCGGTTTCAGTAATGGGTATGCCGAAAGTAGCTTCGCCGGAAGCTATTTTCCCGTTGTATCTTGTAAATGTGCTGTTTGTTTGGCTTTGATCAGACTGGGAATTGTCAGATACATTTATGTTGTAACCCACGCTGATTCCATCATCGGTAAAGTAAGGGTCGAAATATGAAAAGCTTAGGCGTTTTGAGAAACGATTTACCTGTACCGAAGTACTTAAACGATTACCGGTCCCAAGAAAATTATTTTCACTCAGCTGAACGTTGCTAGTTAGACCATAACTTCCCTGATAACCCAAGCCAAATACGAAGCTGCCGGAGTTGCGTTCTTTAACATTGATGACGACATCCACTTGGTCTGGACGGCCGGCGACCTCAGGGGTTTCAATATCAACGGTATCGAAGTAGCCTAAACGTTGCAGGCGAATTTTTGAGCGGTCTAGAGCCGCTTGAGAATACCAAGACCCTTCAAATTGGCGCATTTCACGACGTAGCACTTCATCTGAAGTTCTCACATTACCAGAGTAACGAATACGGCGAACCTGTACGCGGGGGCCGGGTTCAACAACAAAATTGATGCCGATCGTTTTGTTTTCGCGATTGATGTCAGGCACTGGATTTACTTTGGCAAAGGCATAACCAATATTGCCTAAAGTCGAAGTAATACCGTCGGAGGTAAATTCCAAGCGAGCACGCGAAAAAGTGTCGCCTTCTTTCACCAATAATAATTTATTGAGTTCTTCAACCGGAAGCACTGTATCGCCAGTAATACGCACGCTGGACACTTTATAAATATCGCCTTCAGCCATATTGGCACTCAGGAAAATATCTTTACGATCAGGTGAGATCGCTACCTGGGTAGATTCAATATTAAAATCAGCGTAGCCGCGATCCAGATAAAAATTAGACAGCTTTTCTAAATCGCCCGATAATTTTTCGCGAGAATATTGATCGTCGCGGCGATACCAAGATAACCAGTTACTGGTGCCCGATTCCCATGATTCACGCAGTTCGGCGTCAGTAAATTTCTCATTGCCGACCAGATTAATGTCACGAATTTTAGTAGCTTTACCTTCAGTGATTTTCAGAGTGATATCGACCCGGTTACGGTCTAAATTAGCGACTTCTGGCACCACTTGTGCGTTATATTTGCCGCGATTATTGTATTGCCGATTCAGCTCTTGTGTCACACGATCCAGGTTGACTGGATTGTAGGTTTCGCCTTCGGCAATGCCGACATTTTTTAAACCTTTTTCCAGTTCTTCAGACTTAATATCTTTGTTGCCTACTAATTTGATGCTATTGATCGCCGGACGTTCTTTAACGGTAATTACCAGAATGTCACCTTGGCGCTCCAGCTTCACGTCGGTAAAGAAACCAGTTTTGTACAAAGCACGAATGGCGGCGGCCGATTGGCTTTGGCTCATTGCTTCGCCTTTTTCAACCGGTAAATAACTATAAACCGTACCGGCTGAAATGCGTTGCAAGCCCTCGACCCGGATGTCGCTCACCGTAAAAGCTTCAATCGTTTGTGCGCTAACGGGACCGGCTAATGCGGCAGCGAGAGCAAGGCTAAGAATGTGGCGGCGGGCGATGGGTCGCTTCATTGAATAATCCAAAATGGAGGCGAGGTCGTCGCCAAAGTTAACGGGTAAATACTATTTAATTTAAAACCTAATTTAAAACTTGATTCAAAACGAAATTCAAAAAAACGTCAATTTGAAAACAGACGTGCAAAATCATTGTAGTGCGCAAGAAGCATCAATCCGGCCAGTAAACTAAGGCCGATAAACTGGCCCGCCATCTGGATGCGCTCGGCAACTGGGTGACCAGTGACGAGCTCGATCGCGTAATACAGTAGGTGTCCGCCGTCCAATACCGGGATCGGCAACAGGTTCATAATGCAAAGGCTCAGCGAAAAAAACGCCAGAAACCCCAAAAATGAACCGAAACTCGTACTGGCTTCCTGATTGGCCACTTGTGCGACGGTTATTGTACCAGAGACGTTTTTAACTGAGGCTTTCCCGGTGAGCAGTCGTTTGAGCATGGCAAAAGTGTTGCTGGTGGTGTCCCAGGTCTGCTCGAAGGCTTTACCAACAGATTCGGTCGGACCGTAGCGCAGCAGAGTTTGTCTAGGCGCTACTGAGATAGGACCGACCCCGATTTGCCAGACCGCTTCAGTTTTGACCGCTTCAAATCCCAAAAACGCTCTGAGCTTGCCCCAGAAGCTGGGTTCCGGACTCACGAGCTTAGGCTGAATCATGACTTGTCGAGCTTGGCCGTCACGTTCAAGCAAGATGCTCAAAGCTTCATCTGGTTTAGCTTGCTTGGCGATCGAAGGCGATAGCTCGCTGTAATCCCGAATTTCGATGGCTCCCACTTTTGTAATCCGGTCACCCATTTGCAAACGACCGAAAGCCGCACCATCGGGAACGAGAATACCCACCACTGCCGGGGGAATCATCGATGCCATTCTCAGGCCAACCACTTGTGGCACTCTGGTTTGGTCAAAATCAGCTGGTAGCTGGCTTAGTTTCAGAATGCTTTTTCTTTGTTCACCAGTCGAATCTTTCAGAACGATTTCAATATCGCGGTGATCAATGGCTGCCAGCATCAGCGGCGGCACAACTTGCGTCAGTGTGGGTGTGTCTGTGCCATCGATAGAAATCAGGATGTCGCCCTTATGAATCCCGGCCTGCGCAGCAATGCCGGTAGTTTCGCCCATTTCAGGAACATAATCAGGCTTACCAACCACAAACATTCCCCAGTAAAACACCAAGCAGAGTATTAAGTTCGCGATAGGCCCGGCAGCGATAATGGCAATACGCTTACCGACTGGTTGCTGATTGAAGGCTTGGCCACGCTCAGCGGATGTTACCAAGTCATCGCGCTCGTCCAGCATTTTGACGTAGCCACCGAGCGGAATTAGTGCAAGACGAAATTCGGTGCCGTGTTTATCGGTACGAGACCATAGGCTGCGGCCAAAGCCGACCGAGAATCGCAGGACTTTGACACCGCACCAGCGCGCAACAATATAGTGGCCAAATTCGTGAAAGGTGACCAATACGCCAATCGTGACAATAAGCCACCAAAACGAGCCGACGAATTCGTTCATTGCGTCACCATCTTGTTCACGAACTCCAGGGCCTTGATGCGGGCTTGATTATCAACGGCCATTAGGACATCGAGATCGCGTACAGGTTCCGCAGAAAATACAGAAAGTGTTGATTCAATGACATTGGCGATATCGAGAAAGCTTAATTTTTCGTTGAGAAAGGCTTCCACAGCAATTTCATTGGCTGCATTTAATACCGTTGGAGCGGTGCCGCCAAGTTTTAATGCATGAAAAGCCAGAGCCAGGCAGGGGAATACATCGAGTTTTGGTTTTTCAAAATCAAATCGCGATAGCGCGATTAAATCGAGCGGTGCAACACCGGAATCAACACGCTCGGGCCAGGCCAAACCATACGCAATGGCCGTGCGCATATCGGGGTTGCCCAATTGTGCCAATACCGAACCATCTACGTAATCAACCAAAGAGTGAATAATGCTTTGCGGATGCACCACAACGTCAATTTTTTCGGCACCAATATTGAATAGATGATGCGCTTCGATAACTTCGAGGCCTTTGTTCATCAGCGTGGCGGAATCGACCGAAATTTTTCTGCCCATAACCCAGTTTGGATGCGCACAGGCTTGCTGGGGCGTAATGGCAGCGAGCGATTCACGCGTGCGACCGCGAAATGGCCCGCCGGAAGCGGTTAACAATAAACGGCGAACCGATTTGTCATTTCCATTTGCTGGCAGGCATTGATAGATCGCATTGTGCTCGCTATCAATGGGTAATATTTTCGCGCCGTTTTCGCGCGCGGTTCGCATGAGAATTTCACCGGCGACAACGACCGATTCTTTATTTGCCAATAACAGGCGTTTGCCGGATTTGGCAGCGGCTAATGTGGAATGCATTCCGGCGGCGCCAACAATGGCGGCAAGTACCGTGTCAAACTGCGGAGCAGCAGCGACGTCGTTTAATGCTTCAGGGCCGGCCATTGCTTGCGTGGTAAGCCCCAGTTTTTTGAGACCATCACGCAGGGCAGGGTAACTGGCTGGCTCGGCAATAACGGCAATATCGGGTTTGAATTTGGCGCAGAGATTTAATAAATCATCGACTTTTGAATTCGCGCTTAGAGCGGCGGCACGATATTTATCCGGATGTCGTGCAATCACATCCAGGGTCGATAAGCCAATCGATCCGGTCGCACCCAGTAGAGCAATATTTTTTATAGATCCAGCCATGATTTGCCAATAACAAAAATCGGCAATACCGCTAATAAACTATCCAGACGATCCATCAAGCCGCCGTGACCAGGAATTAAATCGCTGGAATCTTTATAGCCCGAGTGGCGTTTCATCAAACTTTCGAATAGATCGCCGACCACGGAAAATATCATCGTGATGATCGTCAGCAATAATAACCAGCCAAGTTCAGACCAGAACAAACCCAGTAAGGGTGTTGCGACTATCGCCAATAGTAAAATCGCTGCCACGCCACCGAATACGCCTTCCCAACTTTTTCCGGGACTGATACGAGGTGCCAATTTGGTTTTGCCATAACGAACACCGGCAAAGTAAGCGCCGCTATCAGCAGCCCACGCAATGGCGAGGGCGAATAATGCCCAGCGCGGACCAATCGTGCTGCTGCCATGGAGCCAAGCAAGTGCACACCAGGCCGGAATAACGCAGAAACTACCAGCGAGTAATTTGATACTACGATTGAGCGATGTGTCTGCTTTCGCAAATTCAAATCGCCATAGCCACAGACAAACAAAGAACCACCAAACCGCACCAATCAAACTAATTAATTTAAGCCCGAATAAACCGCGACCACTGCCCCAAGCCAGGGCAAGTATCATCAAGGCATTACCGGCGACATAAAGTGAACGTGGAATTTTTTCGGTCAGGCCAGCCAAGGCTGACCATTCCCATAAACCGGCTAACAAAATAGCAGCAACGGCGGCAGCGAGATAAGGCGTTGGCAGGAAGTACACCGCGCCAATCGCAAAAGGCGCCATGATTAATGCGGCGATAATCCGGGTGCGGCGACTACTCACGCGGCGTCTCCGGGTTTCACTTGCGCGCTGGTTAATCCAAAGCGGCGTTCACGGTTTACAAAGTCATCCATGGCTTGTTGCAAGGTAGTGTCATCCAGATCGGGCCAAAGAGTCTCAGTAAACCACATTTCGGTATAGGCCAATTGCCAAAGTAAAAAATTGCTGATGCGTAAGTCACCGCCCGTGCGGATAAATAAATCCGGCGCGGCCTGATCTGCCAACGACATTCTTGCGCCCAGCAATGCTTCATCAATACTGTCGGCGCTGATTTTACCACTGGCCACATCGATGGCGATCGATCTGGCAGCTTGCGTGATATCGGCACGACCGCCATAACCGGCAGCGATATTCATATTGAGTTGCTGATTATGTTTTGTTATTTCTTCGGCACGACACATTTTATTGCGAATCAGTTCGGAAAAACCCTGACGTTCACCGATAAAAGTAATGCGCACACCGCGGCGGTGTAGTTCATCGACTTCACTGTCGAGCATATGCAAAAAAAGTTTCATTAAAGCGCCGACTTCTTCTGCCGGGCGATTCCAGTTTTCGCTGGAAAAGGCAAATAAAGTGAGGCTGCCAATACCATGCTTGATGCAAAACTCCATGCAAACCCGCACGGCTTTTGCACCGGCACGATGGCCAAGACTACGCGGGCGATGACGGCGTTCGGCCCAGCGGCCGTTGCCGTCCATAATGACGGCAATATGTTTGGGTAGTTGATGCGAAGAGGCACTCATGCGGTCGGCAAAGCCTTAAACCGCCATCAGTTCTTGCTCTTTCGCCTTGACTACTTCGTCAATATCCTTGACGGCTTTGTCAGTGAGTTTTTGCACATCGTCTTCCGCTGCGCGTACTTCATCTTCAGTAGCGGTTTTTTCTTTCAACATTTCCTTGATGTGCTGAATCGCATCGCGACGTACATTGCGAATCGCGATCTTTGAATCTTCACCATCACCGTGGACTTGCTTGGATAAGGCTTTACGACGCTCTTCGGTCAGTGGTGGCAAATTAATACGAATAATTTGACCGGCGGTATTAGGTGTCAGGCCCAAATCGGAGGCCAAAATCGCTTTTTCCACTGCCGCGACCATAGGTTTTTCCCAAGGCGTGATGACCAGTGACCTGGCGTCGGCGACTGCAACCGTTGCCACCTGCGAAAGCGGCATTTCCGACCCGTAATAATTCACTTTGATGTGATCAACAATGGCGGTGGTGGCGCGACCTGTGCGTAACTTCGTTAGATCCTGGCGCAACGCGTCCACGCTCTTGATCATTCGGATTTGTGCGTCTTTTTTAATGTCAGTCAGGGACATGAGGCTTACCTAAAAACGTGGGATATGCCCGATTATAGCGGCTGCGGAACGGCTTGGGGGTGCTAAGGTCGCTTGAATGGCGCCCTAAGCATGAACGAGCGTGCCGATTTCTTCGCCCCTTAAAATACGCATCAGGGCACCCGGTTGCATCATGTCGTAGATGCGCAGCGGCACCTTATTGTCGCGACATAGGGCAAAAGCGGCGGTGTCCATCACTTGCAAATTACGGGCAATCACTTCGTCATAGGTCAGATTGTCAAAGCGCTTGGCGGTCGGGTTCTTTTTCGGGTCGGCATCGTAAATGCCATCCACTTTGGTCGCTTTGAGCAATAAATCAGCACTTATCTCAGTCGCGCGCAGGGCGGCGGCAGAGTCGGTGGTAAAAAACGGATTACCGGTACCGGCAGCGAAAATGGCGATACGGCCTTTTTCAAGATGGCGAATGGCTCTGCGACGAATATAGTCCTCGCAAACTTCATTGATTTTGATCGCGCTCATTACACGGGAATAGGCGCCTTGTTTTTCGAGCGCATCGGCCATGGCGAGTGCATTGATGACCGTGGCCAGCATGCCCATATGGTCGCCGGTTACCCGATCCATGCCGTTTTCGGCCAAGCCGGCTCCGCGAAAAATATTACCGCCACCAATCACCAAGCCAATTTGAGCGCCAGCTTTTTGCGCCTCGATAATGTCTTTAGCCATCGCATTGATCACGATCGGGTCAATGCCGTAATTTTCGTTTCCCATCAGGGCTTCGCCAGACAACTTGAGCACGATACGCTTGTATTTAAGGGGCGAGGGGCTCATTTCAGGTACTCCGGCATAGGCAAACAGCGGAAGTTTAACGGATTTTGATTAGCGCTGTCTGATTTAATCGGGATTCGGGAACCCGAGCTGCATCAACCTGTAAACAAAAAAACCAAGCAAACCGTAGGAGACCCCTTGGGGGCGACGAAGATCAAAACGCGAGAAGCGTCATGCAGAGTGTTTGCTGTCAGCCAAATGCATCAGATAAATACAAGCATCAAATGACATTGAAGATACATCGCCCGGCCGGAAAAATGCTCCTGCATTTCCGGCACTCCCACCATCCATGGCGGTCGCAAGCGGCCTCCTACGCAGTTGCACTCCGCTCAAAAACTACATAAATCTTTTTAGACGCTTCCAGCGTTTCCCAAGTCCCTTTGAAGCCTGCGGCAATCACGAAATTATCGCCCGGGCCAACGGTAATGCTTGCGCCAGCTTCGTCGGTAATGCAAATACGGCCCTGCAAAATATGGCAGAACTCATGCTCGCTGTAGCTCACTCGCCAAAGTGCAGGCGCGCCTTCCCATATGCCGCAATGAAATTCATTGCCGGGATCGGAAAACATATTTAATGTGCTTTGCCTGCTTTCGCCACGAATAAGTTTTTCTGCTGCAACATCGTAATCGGTGCGTTCGGCATGGCTAGTGGAAAAAGCGACAAAGTGTTTAGGTGTCATCTGGAATCCTTTGTTTAGCCAGCAGCGATATTTTTTGAATATATCGTGATCACATGAATTACAAAAGCGCCGTAGGTCGTGCTCCGGCACGACGCCTTTGAAAGATGGCGATAATGTTTGTAGTGTCGCCGAGCTCTAAGCCTTACCAGATGCCGATGACGTAGGCGCAGTGAAAGTGCACACCGGAAAATTGAACTGTGGCCAGAGTTAAAAGACCTCAGGAGCCACGATTATCGTAGCGGCGTTATCGTGCGGTACTTTTTTGGAAAAAATGCCAGCCCACGACAACCCGCACCGTGGTAACAAATTACTTGGAACTATGCGTTCCAGAACTGGATGAACCAAACATGTCACTTGCCTTGCTTGTTTCTGGAAGAATATAAACAAGACCATTGGTTCTAGTGAATGTCGGGCTAACAATTTTCTGGTAAAACTTCACTGGAACGTTAATGCACCCATAGGAAATACGGTTGTCCTCAGGAGTTACACTTTCCAGTCGCTGTGCCCGCCGTTCGGCAGGAGTTCCCTTGGCGAGCGGGTGAAGAGACAGCGAGGCAGCGTAGTCGATCACCAGTATTTGTTTGCCTGATACGTCGCTGGAGAGCGAGGATAGGAAGCGGCCGGCTGGCGTGCTGCGTTCCTCCGGTCGAATCGTTGATAGCTTTCGTTCGCCAATACCCGGAACTGAGTTGTCGCCGCGCGCCAAACCCAATAACACCGGAGCAGCTCCCTGAAAGCTTCCGGTCTTATCGAACACAAATACCTTGGCATTGACCTTATCAATTATTGCGTACGGCATGCCGTGGTTATCGCCAGAATCCATGATCCAGCTGATCATGTACTTTACTTCTGAGGATGCCGATTCTTGCTGTAAATCGACCCCGCTGTCTGAGCTAAGACCGGCCCCCGGTAAGGTAGCAGCATAGACGCCATTACCGGCAACAAGAACGACCAAGCCCAACCCCAAAACCAGGCTCGCGCCTGGTTTATGTTTGCTGGATCGACCTGGTTGGATCAATGATCGAATTGGTTTTTGCATAGAATTAGTTGCGGTATGACTTGGGTTTGTGGACCGGGGCGACATAAATTTGAGGAGCCTGCTCTTCTTCTACTGGTATGACCACTAAAGTTGTCGGTGTCGGTGATACATCAGCTACCTCGACCAAACTGCCAATGGGTATGATTGATGAAGGAGGCAGGTTTGGCAATATGGGCAATAGGGTTAGCGGCGGCGCGGCAGTAATGGACCCCGTCGTATGCGCGGCAACAGGCCCGCAGCAGTTGGTGGCGAAGGCATATAAGCCCGCGTTCGCACCCGACAAGGTGTAACCGGTATAGCTTATGCCTTGATTATTTCCCACTGCCGCAGAATTGTAGTTGGCTGCAGCATTGGGGCCGGCGACCAGCGTCACACCTGCTGGGCCACCAATCAATCCCGACAACAGCGTCGTGGTGGTGCCGTCAAAGGTCCGGTCTCCGCCAGCAGCAAATACTAACATGTACTGCGTCAGCGTGGCACCTTCGGTCAGCGTGAAACGTGGCAGGTAATTAGTCGGCGTCGTGTAAGAAACCGGGTTGTAATAAATTCTTGCAGGCGCTGCAGTAACGGTAATCTGTGGCGCGAGTGCATTGATGATGACGGTTCCGCCCTGGATCCCAGGACCGGTTCCATCGGTGTCGGCACTGATCGTTAAACCATTTTGCAAACCCAAACTGCGGGTCGGATCATTGGTGCCACGAGTCACGGTGATGGCGGAATTAACGAACACATCATTGGCGGCACACATTCTCAAATTACCATCGGTTACGGTGATGGCTGCATTCTGGTTGATGTTACGACCCGCCGACAGCAACACGCTGCCATTGGTTGCGGTGATGGCGCCATTGACGTTGATGTCTTGTCCGCAGCAGACCGAAAAATTTCCGTTGGTAAGCGTAACGGCCGCGTTGATATTCACGTTGCCATCAGCAAACAAACTCAGGGTAGTGGGGCCGCCACTGGCCGTCCAACTCACTGCATCATTAACGAAAATATCGCCGTTCTGGGTTCCAGGGCCCGCGGTGTTGATCGTAATGTTGTTGGTCACTAACTGAGCGGACAGCGTCGCACCGGAAATATTGGCGCCCGGGGTGCTGCCGATGATGAAATTCGATGGGTCGATCAGCCATCGACCGGTGTTTCCCGATGCGGCGTTCGTGCTCACGCGCGCAGCATTATTAATATTGACATGGGCAGCAGAGGTTTCAATAAAGCCGCCATTGCCACCGTTCGGCGCACTGGCATCTAAAGTGCCGCCAACATTTACATTGCCGGTTTGCATGTCGCCCAGAAGCAAAATTGTACCGTTACGATTTTCAATCGTCTGCGCCTGGATTATCCCGGTGTTGTTCACTGCTGTGTTAAGAAGATCGCCAGCGGCCTGCGCGGTGAGCAGCACACGTCCGCCATCAGCGCGAATCATTCCGCTATTTTCTACCAGCGCGTTGACTGCGCCTTGCGATATCGAAACATTCAATAAGCCATCGCCTGCCACATCGAGCGTGAGGGCTTCACCGCCTGCCAGCACCACACTTCCCAGTCGGGCCGAAATGACGCCGTCGTTGCTTACGGTCCGGCCCATTAACGCCACATAGCCGCCATCGCGAGCACTAATAGTGCCGCGATTAATGACCGCGCCGTTACCCGCGCCGGTAAAGGCATAGTTTCCCGCCATAAAGTTGGCGTCATTAATGCTCATCGTCGATGCCACCAGACCGCCGACATTCACCGATGAGCCGTTGCCGAACAAGATGCCGTTGGGGTTCAGCAGAAATACAGTGCCGTTGGAAGTAAGGCTGCCCATAATAACCGAGGGGTCTGCGCCTAACACGCGATTCAATGCAACAGAGCTGCTGCCAGGCTGTACAAACTGCACCGACTGATCCGCTCCGATGCTGAAGCTTTGCCAGTTGATCACCACGTTAGAACTCGATTGATTTATGGTTGTATTGTTGCCAGTCTGCACAATGTTCGCGTTGCCTGCCGCTACTATGCCGCCCGAAGGCGAGATGGATTGCGCATGGGCGGCGGTCGCCATAGCAAACAACATGGCAGCGCTTAGCGAATGCATTGCAATACCGGTTTTGCGATAGTTTTTGGCGGGCATTTTTTTACCGCCGACATTTCTGCTGTTAAGTAATAGCGCAGGCATGTTGCCCGTGTTTAATATGGAGTGTTGAATAAAGCTCATAAGGTGATCCTCGAATACGTTTTCAGCGTGGTGAGTAGGGGCTGACCGACCAGCATCAGAAATATTTGATTGCCTGAAACCAGAAGCGTCCGGATTTGTCGGGTGCAGAGATCGCATCTTCATTTCCGAGCTTGACCGCGTAATACATCCGCAGAGAAAAGTTGCCCGGATCGTTCCACATTGCGCCAACACCGGCTGAACTTAGGTTTCTACGGTTGTTGCCAGAAAACCAAGGGTCCTTGTTTACGGTGATACTTCCGCCATCCACAAAACCGAGTAGATGTATTTGACCCCGCGCACGTTCCGAAAGACGGCCCAACAAATATCGGGCTTCCAGATTTAAAACATATCCCTCGTCCCCGAATCCTTCACCTTGGGGATAAGCACGAACACCGTCCATACCACCGAGTACAAATTTTTCCGAAGGATCCAGATTTTTTGAAGCCCATTGCGCATTGGCCGATGCGTATAAAGACCAGGAATCACTGACGCGCTGTAATCGCGAGCCATTAAACATGAACTTGTTGTAAGACCCATTGGTTCGGGCACTCGCTGAATCTGCAGCCAAGGCCAATGGCGTTTGGATGTCGAGTGAACCGGCAGAAAAGCCAAAATAAAAACTGCTGGTACCGCCACCACCAAAGTTGTCATGGTGATTGCCATAAAGCGATGCCGTAGCAACCCTTGCTTGCGCATCTCGATTGGCAATGGGGAAAAGGTCTAACCTGTCTTCCAGCATTTTGTCGTCATACGCCAATCCAAAATACAAATTGCTGTCGCGCGAGCGAACCAAAGGCATAAAGCCGTAAACACTTGCAATGGTGGCCGTTCCGTTCGCACCCAGCAATTCAAATTGTTCGCCGAGTTGGTACTCGAGTCTGCTGTAGGCAACACCTGCGGTTACGCGACCAAACATCATCTGGTAGGAAGCCCGACCGTAGCTCAAACCCGAACCCGAGGTCACCGCGCGTAAAGAAAATACATCGCCACGCCCTGCTAAATTATTCAAGTTTACCGTCGCACCCAATCGGTATTCGCCGGTATAAGGATTCCCGGCATTATCGATATCTACTAGCCCACTCACGCGCTTTCCGGGTGTGACATCGACTATCAAATCCGATGTGCCGGGCAAGGTGCCGGGAACTAAAGTTGAGCTGACCTTTACACCAGGGATATCAGATACCAGCAATAAGCGATTTTCCAATGGTTCAATCGTTATCACTTCACCACTATCCAGACCGGCAAGACGACTATTGATCAAACTATCGTTTAAATTGGATTTATTGTGCAAGATCACTTTACCGAAACTGCCTTCGCTAACAGTAATAGTTACCACATGGTTGCTAATGTCTTGCGCCGGCAGATAAGCCCGCGCCACAAAGTAACCATGGTTACGGTAATGTGCGGTAATACGGCCTGCCATGGCCTGGAGTTCCTGAAGCGTTACCTCCGCTCCTGGCGTAAAGCGAGCGATAGTTTGCAGCTCGGTGGCAGCGTAAATATGTTCGCCAGAGAATCGCAACTCATTGACCAACACGCTTGTAGAAGCTGCATTAGGTGTAACGGGCGAGCTGCCTTCCTCGATACGAATTTGCGGCTGGTTTTTTTGCGGGACAGCAGGTGGCTCTAGCTGACGAAGTTGACTACCTGCGCCAGGAATTTGCTGGGCCAGCAAACTTTGGCTGAGTGCCATCATCGCCAACGGCAAGAGTTTCGTTCTTAGTTTCATTTTGCCATCCCTTAATTTTTTCAATGACTAACTCTTCGTGATCGAGCCGAAATAGCTCAAACACTCAATTATGTAATCGCATCTCGCCTAGCAAACAACATGATGTTGTCAAAAAGAGGCGCGTAGTGTTTATGCCATTGTAATGTTACTGGATGGGCTGAGTGGGTCTGTTCACTGCCGCACATTGTCTTTTTGTCGATGTCATCCATTCAGTCAATGCTCAATGCTGTGATTGATATATGGAATAGAAGCGTATGTTGGCCTGGTATTTTTTTGTGCTGGGAGTCACATTTCGTCTACAGGTATTTGAAATTATTCAGTATCTGGTACTCGAGCATCTATACACTGAGCTTTAAAATTGCTCAACACCTGCTCATGAGATAAGTGTTAGCTCAATCGTCTTACCTATCAGTAGGGTTCCGATGGAAACTGGAGTCTTTATGAACATTTTCGTGGGAGCGCCCGTCAGGCGCGAATATTTTGCTGGTTGGAGCGTCCTTTATGCGCGATAGATCTGGCGTAATTTTTCGGGCCTAGAAGGCCCTCCTAGGGCGCTGCTCAACTCGATTCTTGCCGTTTTGCTTGGCTAAATACAGCTTGGCATGAGCGGCTGCAGTCACTGATTCGGCATGGGTGCCGGCGTGCGGTTGAATGGCGGCAACGCCCAGGCTTATCGTGGCGATACCACGCGAACTGCCTATATAAAGCCTGAAGGGAAACGTGAATAAAATTAGCGCTCAAAAAAGCCGAACTATCATGCACATCCCTGAAAGCATTACGGTTTTTTCGTAAACGACGTAGATTTACCAAGACTAACTTGTGGCGCTACCAAGGCCAATGCATTGAAGTAATGAATGAAGTTAAAACTGGCCACAGTTTTTATCAGGGCTTTGCTAGAGAAGTAGTGTTTTTGAAGCTCATCAATAGTTTTTTGGCGGCAATCGCGTCAAAAACATGGGCTTCCCAGTCAATTTCATCGCTTGGATAATTCCGCAGCCCACGAATACTACGTTCTGTATGGTTATCCAGATTTGCAAACCCCATCGACCAGGACTGGAAATCACGGGACTGGATTGGCTTAAATGACAATTGAACTGCTGTGTGATGTCGTGGGTCATAGTAAATAAGTGCAGATAATTCTCTCAGCGCTTGTTCTTCGCCTTCCAGTAGTTGTAAAAATTGTGCGTCATGGTAAGTCAGCATGCCAGTGACCATCTTGCGTTGATTGGAAATGCGAGCATCCACCAGCATCTTCAAAAGGTCGTCCATGCCAAACTCCGCTGACGCATAGCTATGGTAGATCAATTGGTAAATTGCAGTTTTGTCGCTATTGGCGTTAGCGTTATGGACGAGTATTTCAGGCATAAGCGCTAGTACCCGCGCTGTACGGCGTACTGTACAAGGGACCTTAAAAACGGTGTGTCTAATCCTGCATGCGACAATACTTGCAATGCACGATCGGCTTCTTGTTCTGCTTGTTTTTGTAAATGGGTTTCGTGTTTTTTGTCATCGATAGCATCATCGCGAAGTTGGTAGGCTTTTCCTAAATGCAAACCAAATTGGGTAAATCGATCAATTTGATAAGCAGTGGCTTGTGCTCCGCAACTTAGCCCTAACTTCAACGCACCGGCAATCAATGGTGCCGTCTTCATTTGGCTTTCCGACTCGGTACCCAATAAATCTTCGACTTGCCCTTGTGCAATGCCTTCAAGGCCGCACGCTTGCGACAAAATTCGACAACGCGAAGAAGTTTGGCTATCGCCTTGTCTGGTCAATACGCCATAGGCTTCGCTGAGCAGGGTTGACGCTGCCAATAATGCAATCGATTCACCATACTGGATATGAAGAGCAGGTTTATTGCGCCGGGTTTGTGCATTATCCATGCACGGTAAGTCGTCCAGAATCAGGCTGTGGGCGTGTACCATTTCAATGGCTATTGCTGAATCGAGCAGCAAACGTTCCGAGGCATGTACGGCTTCGCCGCTTGCCAGAATTAATAGCGCACGAAATCTTTTTCCTGAGCTAGCGAGTGCGCTATCTAGTGCCCAGAATAGTGGCGAATCTGTTGAGATTCCACTTAAGTATCCAATGATTACTTTGTTTATCAGTTGCGCTTTTTCTTCAAGTGTTGCGCGTGCAGTAGAGAGGGGCTGCAACCAAGGTTCAGCAAATTCTTCAACTTGTTCTTTCAGTATGGCCGATGTCATGACAAAGCCTCCGAAAATCGGTTGCGAAGTACATCGGCTTCAATCGTGGAAACAGTTCCCCGGATCGCCGTTTCCAAGCGCTTTATTGCTGGCAGAAAGTCGGCATAAGTATGCTTCTCTGCCAATTGGTCTATGACAAACTTCGCATCCTGTTTAAGTGCGCGTTTTAAAATCGACTCGACTGCTGTTCTGTCTTGGATCGATAGGTTGACTGACAAGGATTTTTGGCCAGGCTCAATCGTATTCGATTCATTTCGGCTTATGTCAGAAGCAATAGTGTTATCTTCTTCACAGGTATTATCCATAAGAACCTCATGATCCAATATCTGGAGGATATTTTCATTTGAAGTGTGATCGGACCATGAATTTGAAGATATGCTTGAATTGATGATTGCCTCCTGAGTTTCCGCGCCAGGACCATCAATAATGGCTTGTTCTGTAGACGTGTTAGTAAGCTGCCCTTCAATAGCCTGTGCTTGTTCTTGCAGGGTTTCGTTTTCACTTGAATTGATTGCGCAGATAAGGCCGTAGTCTTGCAAAATGATAAAACCAGCATCATCGTATTTTGCAGCAGGAGTAATGACTCTAAGGGTTCCAACATTGCGAGATCCATTGATCAGCATCAACAGGAACCTTAATTCCATTGGCAATTGCAGGCTTCGATGTTGAAGAACGTCATGCCCTTCTGGTGTTAGTTCGTAAATAATTTCAGGGTCAATCGTCTGCATAAAAAGCCTCTTGCTTCAGTAAGGAAATTCGTGAAGTCCGGCTATTACCCGAATGAACTCATAAAGCGTTCAGCGTCTTTAACGCCACGGTATTGACCAATGATGACGTAGAGCTTTTTGTCCGTGTCTTGAAACTCTTGCTCCGTACGAATAGCCTCAATTTTGCTGTAAACCATTTTTGCATCTTCGCCCAGTGCTCGACTGATATAAGACATTAGGTTATTTACTTTTCACTAAGTTGATTGGACATGCCTTGCTGAGCTGGCGGCTAAGCATAGGTTTGTTGTGCAGAAGGCGGTATGGGTTGGGCGGTATAGACCGGTGCAGGAGCATATTGCACCGACACTGGATTAGATGGGGTCGAATAGCTAACGCTAGGCGAGGGTATGGTGACTCTGGCACCACCTGCCATTGCAACGACATTTGATTGCGCCGTGACCATTTCAATAAAGCCATTATCTTCAAGAAAAATAAGCGGTGCAATGGAGTCGCGGCAATGCTCGCTAACCATTCGCAGCGTACCAAGGTCTCGGTGCCCGTTTATGAGTAACAACACCATCCGTAAGTCATTAGGCAATTCGTCAGTACGATGACGAATTGCATTTTCACCTTTGTCGGTCCTACGGTAAATAGTGTTTAACTCCATTAGTTTTTCTCCAAAAACGCATAGCCAGTAAACTGTTCCAATTTAAATTTGATTTTCTATATTCAACAATGCCGAATCAGATTAGTCAGATTAAATCGAGCAGGTCCGTCGGATCCTGATGTTTTATATTCAACAGTGCAATGTATGTTTTCAGCTCAGTTTGTCAACAATTGTCAAATTTATTTTGTGATAACGCCGTTCTGTAAAGCTATATGCAGAAAACGTATTTTTTTCGTGAAACCCGTGTGAAAGCCCTCGAAATCGCTATTGCAATTGAAATACCAGAAATGGTTTCCTACACAGCACATCAAGGGGAGCTCGTATGGAAGGTTTGACATTAGTTACGCAATACATGTTTTAGCTCACTGCGCTCGGCATGGCCGCAGGCAGTGTTTATTTCTGGTTTGAACGCGATACCATTTCTATCGAATTTAGTAGCGCAGCGACTATCGCCGGTATCTATACCGCAGTGGCTGCTTTTATGTATTGGCGAATGTCCAACATGGTAGGTACCGATGGCAACGCTACTGCCTTACTAGCGCTGCCTACACACTTTCGTTACGTTGACTGGCTTATTACTACACCCCTGATGTTATTAAATCTGATGGTGTTGTTGCAGGTAACTGACGAAAAACGCGGTCTGGCTTTCATCATGGTTGTAGCGGATGTTGCAATGATTGTGTTTGGTTTCTTCGACGAGTTGTATTCAAACATGCCGGGAATGCAGTTCCAGTCCTGGGTGATGTTTGGTATGGGTTGCACGGCATATTTAATCCTGTTGTACATGATGTACAGCGTGCTCT
The DNA here is from genome assembly GCA_043721835.1 of Arenimonas sp. Classification (GTDB taxonomy): domain Bacteria; phylum Pseudomonadota; class Gammaproteobacteria; order Xanthomonadales; family Xanthomonadaceae; genus Arenimonas. Next base: position 20,542 of record JAYSQD010000207.1, read on the forward strand.
CGGATGCCGCCAAACATAAGGTGGCGCCTGTGAAGCGTGCTTTTCTGAATATGCGTTTGTTTATCGTATTGGGTTGGTCGTTCTATCCTATTTGTTTCATGATTGGCTTGATCTCAAACGATGAAAGCTTCGAGGTTGGCCGTCAGCTCGCCTACAATGTTGTAGATTTGGTGAATAAGGTTGGCCTTGGCCTGGTTGCATTAGTTGCAGCAAAACAAATTACACGCGATGCTGCTATTCGCGATGCTATGCGTAATCTTTAAGACTTCAATAATTGATATCACAGCTGGGCCGCTCAACGGCCCCGTTGGCATTTAGAAAGGCATCAAATGGCTCACGTTACAATCCTAGGCGCTGGTTTTGGTGGCATCGCAACCGCTATTCGTCAGCGTGCCCGTGGCCATGATGTCGATGTATATGATCGTCTTTCGGAACCTGGCGGTCGGGCGCGGTCTTTTGAGCATGAGGGCATACACTTCGATGCGGGCCCAACGGTTATTACAGCGCCATTTTTACTGGAAGAGTTATTTTCTTTAGCAGGTATCAAGCTTGCCGACGTTATTGATTTGGTTCCAGTAAAACCTTGGTATCGATATCTTTTAGCCGACGGTCGGCAATTCGATTATGGTTGCAATGCAGAGGAAGTTTTACAGGCGGTGACATTATTTTCACCGGCTGATCGTGAAGGCTATTTACGTTTGCGTGATTATTGCTCAGCCTTGTATCGCGAAGGTTATGAGAAGCGCGGTGCTAAATCTTTTCATAGAATTCGGGACATGTTGAGTGCATTACCAGCGCTGCTAGGCTTAAGAGCAGATCGAAGTGTATATGGCGGCGTCAGTCATTTTATTAAAGATCCCGCCCTGCGCGAGATATTGAGCGTGCATCCCTTGCTAGTGGGTGGGCATCCCTTCCGTACTTCAAGTATTTACATGCTGATTCATCACCTTGAACAGGCTCATGGTGTTTGGTATGTCAAAGGCGGCACGACGCAATTAATCAAAGCTTTGGTAAAAGCGGCAGAGTCTATGGGGGTAAAATTCCATTACGAACACAGCGTCAAACTGCTCGAAGTCAGAAAAGGTCGAGTCAAGAAGGTTCGTTTCGAGAATAATGCATCGAGAACAGTGGACTTTTTGGTTAGTAATTTAGATCCGGTCATGTTGTACGGACGCTATTGGGGCAGTGATAAGCCAAAGCATCGGTGGCAACAAAAAAAACTGGATGGCTTAAGACATTCGATGGGTTTGTACGTTTTGTATTTTGCCACCAATCATGATTATGAAAATATAGCTCACCATACTATTGTTCTTGATCAGCCCTATGAAACCCAGCTTGACGCTATCTTTGATGGATCGGGTCTGCCCAAAAAATTTAGTGTTTATTTGCATCGCCCCAAGGCAACCGATCCACAAGCAGGGCCGGAGGGTATTGATCCGATGTATGTTTTGGTGCCGGTGCCTAATCTTAAGGATAACTTTGACTGGAAAAAAAATGAGCCGGCTTTCAGACAGCATGTTATCGAATTTTTAGAGGCGCGATGCTTGCCGAATCTGAGCAAGAATCTACGGTTTGCATTTTCAATAACGCCAGAATATTTTGCCAATGAATTGCAAAGTAGTTTCGGTAGTGGTTTTTCTATTCATCCAGACTTACTGCAATCGGCGTATTTTCGATTTCACAATAAGTCAGAAGAAGCTGAAAACCTTTTTTTGGTGGGTGCTGGAACTCATCCTGGTGCTGGTGTTCCCGGGGTTTTAACGTCAGCTAAAATTCTCGATCAATTGATACCGGCGACAACGCATGAATAGTATCGCCACCACAGAATATTTCATTGATGCTTCCATGCAAAAGCATGGAAAGACTTTTTATTGGGCGAGTTTTCTACTTGGCCGTTCGCGCCAGTCCGTAATGAAACTATACGGCCTTTGTCGTTATATCGATGATCTGGCTGACAACGCAATCAATCCAAGTGACGCCAAGATGCAGCTAGACAAGCTGAATTTGGACTTGATACATGAGTTCCCGTTTACACCTTTTGTGCGTGAGGCTTTAGATTTAAAGAAAAATGCAAAGCTGCCAAAAGCCGGGCTGGTGTTATTGTTAAACCAAGTCAGCAAAGAGCATCCTTTCCATCAACCGCGAACAGAAGCAGATTTGCTTGAATACGCTTTCGGTGTTGCTGGAAGTGTGGGTTACATGATGCGCCCGATATTAGGTTGCCGAGACCCAAATGCTGACCGACCAGCAGCGGCACTTGGAATTGCAATGCAGCTCACCAATATTGCACGCGATATTGGTGAAGATGCTCGTGCAGGCCGCATCTATGTCCCTTCTGAATGGAGTAGTTCAGCCAACATTTCACATTTGGCAAAGTCTTCAGTTGAAGCTTCTTGCGATGCGCATCAATGGGCATTGCAGTTACTTAATCTTGCGGAAAAGTTCTATTCTCATGCAGAAGATGGCATCAAGCTTTTGCCATGGTATTCGCGCTTGAGTGTTAGAGCTGCACTGCATATGTATAGAGAAATTGGACAGAAAGTAAAAGAAATAAAGCCCGAAAAGTTTCTGGAAACCAGAGCATACGTTAGTACACCTGCAAAATTCTTGTTAGTCATTCGAAGTGTCATGGGTTATCGCGTAACAGTCATTAGGGAATGTGCTTCATCTCAGATGTGGCCAACGCAAGTAGAAAAGCGATTGCAAGCACTTAGGCAATATGAGCAATAATGAATCGCCACTCAGAATAGGCATTATTGGTGCAGGACTCTCAGGTCTTTCAGTGGCTTTGGCATTATTGGAACAGAAAGATTTTAACGGAGAAGTTCATCTTTTTGAACCGCGTGAAGAGTATTGTCATGATCGGCATTGGTCGTTCTGGGATGCCTCGGAACATTTTTTTCGCGCTACACCACAGCTGCGTTTCAACAATATCGACTTCGTGGCAAACAATTTTAGAAGCTCGCTAAGTTGCGATGACACGTCTTATTCTGTATTGAGCAGCGATGCTGTTTACCAGCACGCAAAAAATGCTTTGGCAAAGGATTTGCGTTTCTATTTGAATATGGGAACTTCTGTTATCGATATTATTCCTTCGAGCAATCAACTTGAACTCGTCTTGACAGAGCAAGGCAATAATCAATTCGACCTGGTGTTTGATTCCCGGTTGGTAAAAAATCCCGATCCAAACGGCTTAATACAGTGGTTTAAAGGCGCAGAAATTTCATTAGAAAACACAAGATCTCCCATAAAAGCATGCCTCATGGATTTTTGTTTAGAAAAAAACCAACCCATTGGATTTTTCTATGTGCTTCCCCTTGATGATTTCCGAGTCCTAGCACAACTGACGTATTTTCTTAACCCCGGTGAAGCACCGCCTGAAAACGCATCTGACATCTGGTCTGATTATGTATCAAAGACATTAGGCCAGAATCCCGAAGCGATAATTCGCGAAGAAAACGGATGCATTCCTATGCAGGTAAATCATGCAAATTATGAAACCTTTGGTCATCATGCTATAGGAACAGCCGCTGGCTGGGTGCGTGCATCAACGGGTTATGGTTTTTTGGATATTCAACGTGCAGCCAAGAGAGTAGCTAAGGCGTGCTGCATTCCAGATGCAATTGAACGAGAAAGAAGTTTGCGGGCAGTTAAAGCACGTTCGCATTGGGACGATAGGCTTGATGGGATTTTTCTTGCCACTTTGAAACGCGAGCCACAGCGTGCTGCCGAGTTTTTTTCATCTATTTTTAGTGGCGCTTCATCAAAAAGTGTTATTCGATTTTTGAGCGGAACCGCGACCTGGCGTGATCGCATTTCGGTGATGCGTTCATTGCCGTCAGCTCCCTTTATAAAGAGTCTTCTATTGAGTTTGAATCAATGACTCGCAATGAAAGCATTCGCTGGTTACTCGGTACTTTATTGATGGTACTTACGTGGCTTATGCGTCCTGTATTGGCAGAGATGGCAGCATTATTTTTGATTGCAGTATTGGGTCTTCCACACGGCGCGGCCGATGCCTTGCTGATCAAGAAGCGATGGCCGAACATTCTTGGCGCGTCGGGAATAATGACGTGCTATGCAGTGATTGCGATTGCATTCGCTTTTTTTTTCTTTCACTTCCCGGCATTGGGCCTCGCAGTTTTTATACTCATTTCCATTTGGCATTTTGGTGTTGAAGATAGCAAGACCTTGCCGTCATGGTCGATACCAGCTGCTGGCGGCATTTTTATATTGGGTCCGTTCTTGCTTTGGAGCACTGAAATACACTTGTATCTATCGCAACTTGGTTTGACTGATTCACAGAGCGTTTTCTTACTTAGAATAGCGCCTTGGTTATTCGCTTTGTGTGCTGTAACGCTATTGCTTGCCGTGCTGAAGCAATTGCGTTTTAGTAGAGCGCCCTTGATCGGTTTTTTGCTGTCAATACCGGTAGCTATTGCCCTGCCGCCGCTGCTGGGCTTCAGTTTGTATTTTAGTTTGTTGCATGCGCCACGGCATTCCGCTTTTCTGGCTCAGCATATGCCGGGATGGTGGCGTCAACCCGTGGTTATTTTTGCACTTCTATTAACGTGGGCAAGTGTTGCGGTATGGCTATTTTATGGTGGGTTATCGACAGTTTCTGAACGTATTGCAGTAGTAGTCATCATCGGCTTGGCTGCCCTGACCGTGCCGCATATGCTACTCAATGCAATGATGATAAATAGTGACTCGCGAATTAAAGTGAAACACCTAAGCTAGGCTGCGATTGACTTTAACGAGCGGCTTACATCATCTGTCCAAAAAGGTTTAATCAACACGTCGCGAATGTGCAGGCCAAGCTGATCAGCCTGCACTTGGCGTTTTGCGATATCTGCACCAATAGCCCCCGTGATTAAAATTATCGGGCCTTGGTAGTTCAAATCAGATAGTAATTGCATAATCTTTTCACTATCTTTTCCAGGCATGACTAAGTCGAGCATTACGACAAAAACAGAGTCAGAAAAAAGTTTTCTTAAAGGCTTCAAAATTCTGCACCGAAATTGGCTGATAGCCAGCCAATGTGACCATAGTGCTGAAGGTCAAAAGCATTTCTGGATCGTCGTCGGCAATGATAATGTTTTGAGAGTCGGTGTTTGTATTCAAAAATTATTTACTACCTTTCACATATACAATTCTAGCATCAAACACGGTCGGTTTTCGTGTGATTTCAACGTATCAACTAAGCCATAAAAACCTACATGTTTTCTATTGAAGGGTATGTGTATTAAGCTGCCACAGTCACTGGGCAAGCTAGAAATAGCAAGATATGATCATCACCATGTTCGATTACTATTTCATACGGTCTGGCTTTGGGTCAAAAGGGCTCTATTTAGGCTTATACGCGAAACGATCAAATCTGATCGATTCTTGGCATGGAATACTTTCTTAATCTTTGCCAGCAGCAGTGTGCTACACGGAGAAAATATATGCTTAAAAAAGTTCTGTCAGTTGTCATAGGCCTGATCAGCATATTATTTGTCGAGCACTGCTATGCAGGCAAGTTTTCTGTCGAGGTACTTCAGAAAGCACAAACTGAAGGCAGCGTTCGTGTACTGGTTATGCTGCAAGACCAATCCAGTGCAATGCTTGAAAAGAAAAGCACTGCACAACGAAAAAACGACGTCACGAAAAAAGTATCTTTGGTGCTGAATCGTTTATCCGGGAAAAAGTTACGGATTTATCATCGTTTTAATTTTATACCAGCGTTTGCCATTGAAGCCGACACCATTATGCTGATGAAATTACAAAATGATCCCGCCGTGAGCCGCGTCGATATTGATGCGCCCGGCACTGGCAGTGCGATTTCGCCAGACGAGTCTTCAGTATTGAATAATGTCAGCCCATTATTAGCTTTGGGTCTTGACGGCACTGGAATGAAAGTGGCGGTGATTGATTCCGGAATCGACACCGATCATCTAGATTTGCAATCGCGCTTAGTAGATCAGCAATGTTTTTGTTCCAATAGCAGTGGCGTTGGTGGTTGCTGCCCGAATGGGCAAGCAACGCAATCGGGTATTGGTGCTGCTGAAGATGGCCACGGCCATGGCACTAATGTCACAGGCATTATTGTCGGGCAGGGCAATGTCGCGCCACGAGGGGCTGTGCCTGCTGCGGAATTGGTGGTTGTAAAAGTGTTGGATAGTAATAACAGCTTTTGTTGTAGCTCCGATGTGGTGGCGGCGATGGATTGGGTGGTAACGAATCATCCCGATGTTGATGCTGTGAATTTAAGCGTTGGTACCAGCAGTATGTTTGCTGGTGACTGCGATGGTTCTGCCTCGTTTACCCAGGCAATGTCAGTTGCCGTCAATAATCTAATCGCTAAAGGCGCCGTGGTCACATCGTCATCTGGCAATCAAGGTAATAGCAATGGCATGAGTGCGCCTGCCTGTGTTCAAAATGCCTTGAGTGTGGGTGCTACCTGGGATTTTACTGGCGGTTCGATTAATTTTCTGGGTTGTACGGATACTTCCACTGCCCCCAAAAAACCTACTTGCTTCTCTAACAGAAGTGCTACTACCGATTTATATGGTGCCGGTGCTTTTGTTACTTCGACTGGATTGAATAATGCGACATCAACTTTCGGTGGCACCTCAATGGCCTCGCCGATGACTGCCGCTTGTGCCATTGCATTGAAACAAGCGCTGCCATTTTCTACCGTTAGCCAACGTGTGGATGCGATCAAACTGGCGCCGACAAAGGTGACTGATACCGTGTCGGGTCGTAGCTATCCTTTTCTGGATTGCGTCGATGCTCTACAAGTTTTAATTGCCGATGTGCCGCCCACATTAAGTTTGGCCGATGCCAGTGTTGTCGAAGGCAATAGTGGCGCACGCATTGCCAGTTTTACAGCCAGCTTGTCGAAAGCCGCGCCCGCAACGGGTGTTAGTTTTAGATTGGCGACGAGCAATATAAAGTCTAATGGCAATGCTGCATTGGCCGATCAGGATTATGCCGCAGTCAGTTCAACGCTGATTAATATTCCAGCGGGGCAAACTACTGCAAATTTTAATGTGAAAGTTTTTGGTGACAAAAAACTGGAAGCCGACGAGATTTTTTGGGTGCTCATCAATAATGTGAGCGGTGCGAATATTAGCCGTGATTTCGCGATCGGGCGTATTCAAAATGATGATGGTGGTCTGTGAAGTTACTCAATTTCGATAATCGTTTTATTCGTGAATTACCGGCCGATGTAGAACGCGGCCCTGGTACTCGGCAAGTGCAAGCGGCTGCTTATTCATTGGTCAGCCCAACACCGGTGAGCAATCCAGATTTGTTGGCGTATTCGCCGGAAGTCGCCACTCTGCTTGATCTTGATAATTCCGATATTCAATCCAGTGAATTTCTGAAGGCGTTTTCCGGCAATGCCTTATTGCCCGGCATGGAGCCTTATGCAGCCAATTATGGTGGTCACCAGTTTGGCCATTGGGCTGGTCAGTTGGGTGATGGCCGTGCCATTAGTTTGGGCGAAGTGATATCAAACAATGCACAGCGCTGGGAATTACAATTGAAAGGAGCCGGGCCGACGCCGTACTCGCGTCATGCCGATGGCCGCGCGGTTTTGCGTTCTTCCTTGCGAGAATTTGTCTGTAGTGAAGCGATGCATCATTTGGGTGTGCCGACTACGCGCGCACTTTCATTAATGACCAGTGGCGAAGTCGTAGTTCGCGATATGTTTTACAGCGGCGATGCCAAGCCCGAGCCGGGCGCTATTGTTTGTCGGGTATCGCCTAGTTTTATTCGTTTCGGTAATTTTGAATTACCGGCCTCGCGCGGCGATACAAAACTACTCGAACAATTAGTGCAGTTTTGTATTGCACGTGATTTTCCGCATTTGAAAGATCGCGGTGAAGATAAAATCGGTGACTGGTTTGTTGAAATTTGTGAAACTACCGCCGTACTAATCTCACACTGGATGCGAGTAGGCTTTGTCCACGGCGTAATGAATACCGACAATATGTCGATTCTGGGTTTGACCATTGATTACGGGCCGTATGGTTGGCTGGAAAATTTCGATCCCGATTGGACGCCCAATACCACCGACGCCCAAGGCCGTCGTTATGCTTATGGCAGGCAACCTGCTATTGCACAATGGAATTTGAACCGGCTTGCAGGCGCAATAGCGGTTTTATTGCCGGACCACGAGGTACTCAGGCTTGGCTTGAATCGTTATGGCGAGGTGTTCAATGAAAATCACCGTGCGATGAATGCACAAAAACTCGGGCTTTTGCAAGCACGCGAAAACGATGCCCTGTTAGTGCAGGATCTTTTCAAAATAATGCAGCAACAACAAATCGACATGTCATTATTTTTTAGAACATTGGCCGATATCGATTTAAATGCCATTTCGTTAGTGCCATTTAAAAGTGTTTTCTATGACGAAGCACTGCGAGATGCCCATGGCGGTGACTTGCTCGATTGGCTTTCACTTTACGCTTTACGTATTCAACAGCAAGAAGATAATGATGAAGCCAGACGCGAACGCATGAATGCCGTCAATCCACTTTATGTGCCGCGTAATTGGCTGGCACAACAAGCAATCGACGCCGCCGAGCAGGGCGATGCCAGCGAATTGCATACCTTGATGGAAGTATTACGCAAACCCTATCAACAACAAACAGGTCGCGAACGCTTTGCTTTGCCGCGCCCAGAATGGGCTCGCAATCGTGCCGGTTGTTCGATGTTGTCGTGTAGCTCATAACATCGTTTTGTTGTTGCGCAATTGTTATTCGTATCCTATGAAGTAGGGGCGCCTGCTTGCTGCGCCCACGGCTTGTCAGGAATTTTGGGCGCAGC
>JAYSQD010000208.1:0-2888 GCA_043721835.1 Arenimonas sp.
CCTGGAAGAAGCGCACGAACTTTCCGGCCTGCCGTTGTTTGCCAACTACATCGCGCAAGAAGCGGCGAGCGCGGGCGAAGTCAAACGCGATGTGCCGATTATGGTGGTGCTCGGCAACCCGCCGTATTCTGGCCATTCCGCCAACAAAGGCGAATGGATTGCGAATCTGTTACGAGGTCTGGATGCCGGAAACAAACAAGTTACTGGTAACTACTTCACTGTGGACGGCGCGCCGCTCGGCGAGCGCAATCCGAAAATGTTGAATGATGATTACGTGAAATTCATCCGCTTCGCGCAATGGCGCATCGAGCAAACCGGCCATGGCGTGCTGGCTTTCATCACCAACCACGGCTATCTGGACAACGTTACGTTTTGTGGAATGCGCCAGAGTTTGCTACAGACATTTGACGAGCTGTATTTGTACGATCTGCACGGCAACAGTAAGAAAAAGGAAAGAGCGCCCGACGGTGGCAAGGATGAAAACGTGTTCGACATCATGCAGGGCGTGGCGATAGGGATTTTTATCAAGCGTGACCCCAAGTCAAAACGGGCAACCGCGCACTGTGCGGCCGTGCACCACGCCGACCTGTATGGCGTGCGCGCCAGCAAATACGCCACGCTCGCCGAACAAGACATCACCACTACACCATGGCAAACCCTGAAACCACACAGCCCCGCTTATTTGTTCGCGCAACAGGATGCCATGCTGCTGACTGAATACGAACTCGGTGTCAGCTTGCAAGAAATTTTTCCTACTTCATCAAGCTGCCTAAACTCTCTGAGAGATGATTTTTTGGTTGATTTTGATCGACAGGTATTGGAGAGGAGATTAAAAGATTTTTGTGATGATGGTATTGGCGATGAACAAATCAAACTCAAATATGAACTTGCCGATTCGCGTGATTGGCAGTTATCAAGTCGGCGAAAATTAGCGTGTGTGTTAGGTACGGATGAAATAACGAAGTCGATTCAGAAATGTTTATATCGACCTTTTGATTTTCGTTATATACAAATGTCTGATGCGTTGATTGGCTATCCTCGCTGGGAAACTACGTTTCATTTTTTAACTGGCCAAAATATTGGGCTTGTCGTTAATAGACAGAATCGCGAAACTGTTTCTGCCCTAGTCTCTTCAACGATTCTTGGGCAGCATAAGATTGTCGATTCTTTTGATCGCTCATACGTTTTTCCTCTCTGGCTCTACCCACGCGCGAAGCAGGATTTGTTCGATGAAATCCCCCCCAACCCCCCTTTGACAAAGGGGGGTGCCCAACGGGCGGGGGATTTGCGTCGCCCCAACTTCTCACCAGAATTTCTGGCGGCACTCAAAGAAAAAATAGGCGACTTGCCGCTGACACCGGAGGACGTATTCGCCTATCTCTACGCCGTGCTGTATGCGCCGAGCTATCGCACCCGCTATGCGGAATTTTTGAAGCGAGATTTTCCGCGCATACCACTGACTTCAGACCGCGCGCTATTCAAACGGCTGATTGAGTTGGGACAGAGCAGTTGGTCGAGTTGCACCTGATGCGCCGCCATGCGCCTGCGGTTTGCCGTTATCCGGTGGCGGGCAGCAATCGCATGGACAAGGTGGCATTTCGTGAAGGCCGCGTGTATATCAATGCCGAGCAGTATTTCGACGGCGTGCCGCAAGCAGTGTGGGATTATCACATCGGCGGCTATCAGGTCGCCGCGAAATGGCTGAAAGACCGCAAGGGGCGGCTGTTGTCGTTCGATGATTTACAGCACTACCAGCGCGTCATCGCCGCACTTGCCGAAACCATCCGCCTGCAAGCCCAGATCGATGCAGCGATTCCCGTGTGGCCGATGCAATGACCCAGAAAAATGGTGCAAAAGAGAATGTGGCCAATTCGATGATGACCAACGACGACTGGAGTAAAAAGTGCTGAGAAAAAAGCCGGATAATCTCGTTGCAGAATATCTGGAAAAAAGTTTCTTGGTGCGTTCTTCAGGATTACCCGCAAATTATTTACAGCAGTTTACGGACTCAGTCAGTATTTTTTCCAGCCTGTTTCACGAAATCCAGCATGGTCATTCTTCTTCGTCATTGATACCGATGCGTTCGTTCGGGCGCTTCGGTTCGTGGGTCTTGATATCGCCGCGAATTTTGCGGGCGTAGTCCTCAAGCTGGCGTTTGGCCGCATCGAAGGCATCGCGCAGGGCCACATAAACATCTTCGTGGTGATCGTGGTTGACCACAATCTCGCTGCCCGGTACGCCAATGTCGATACGCACATTGAACTGTTTGCCCTGATGATGATGTTTGTGCGGCATTTCGACCACCACCCGGCAGGACGTGATGTGGTCGAAAAACTCGTCGAGTTTCTGCGCCTTGGCGCGGATATGTGCGTCCAGCTCAGCGGAATGCTCCATATCACGGATGGTAATTTGCAACGGGATCTGCATGACTGCTCCTTGAAATTCGGTCAGATTAACGGCGGTGCCGCATTTCTTTTTTCCGTTCGTACCCCACCAGCTTGGAGAGATCGAGCATTTCTTCCGCCAGCAGTTCCAATACGTCATCCAGAGTAAGGATACCCACCAGGCCACCATGCTCATCCACGATCGGCAAGCGCCTTACTGTCTTGCTGCGCATATATTGAATCGCCTCGAATGTATCCATGCTGTCTTTCACCGTGAACAGTTCCTGCGCCATGATATCGCCCACGGTGATGACCATTTGATCGAGTTCCGGCGCCATGATTTCCACTACCAGATCACGGTCGGTGACTATCCCCACCGGAACCCGGACGCCGTTGCGGTCTTCGACCACCAGCACATCGCCAACATGATGCTGCCGCATCAGCTTGGCCGCTTCCATGACAGTTTGATCACGTTGCATGACAATAACTTCTCGGGTACAAATT
>JAYSQD010000209.1:0-12175 GCA_043721835.1 Arenimonas sp.
CCCCGGGTCGGTGGAGCGTGACCCGGACTACGTAATATTCCGGTAAGTCAAATTAATCCGTTCTCCCACAGGCCTGGTGGTTTTTGCCAAGGCATGACGATAATTTTTCTGCGTGTCGCCCCGCATCAAAAGCAAACTGCCGTGCGGCAATTCCAAATGGGCGGCTTTCGCACCTGCGGTTTTTGCTTTGAATGAAAAACGTCTTGTCGCGCCCAAGCTAATCGATGCAATCACCGGCTGCTTACCCAACTCCGGTTCGTCATCGCTATGCCAACCCATACTGTCCTGACCATTTCGATAAAGATTCGCTAATACCGAATTGAATTGACATTCGAATTCATTCTGCAAACGCTCACACAAGGACTGCAATTCCGACAACCACGGATGTGGCTCAAATCGCGTTTGCGAATACACATAACTGGCACCAGCATCTCCCATCCAGCAACTCAAGCGCGGCGAATCGACTTCTCGACCAAATATTTTGATTCGATGGCATTCCCATTCGATTTTTTCACGTGATGCTTTCATCAGTGAATCGGCCAATTCGGGTCCTATCCAATCTGGGTAAAAAAGCAGGTCGGCGCCGGGTAATGACAGACTAAAAAGTGATTCGTTGAGATTCATTCACAATCCAATAAATTCGTCATCCCGGCGAAAGCCGGGACCCAGAAGTAAAACCAGCGTCACCATATCAATGTATTCCAGATTTCATAAAAATGAATATTTCTGTTGCATCATTACATGCGTGCTTCGCCCGACCTTCTGGGTCCCGGCTTTCGCCGGGATGACGGCACTGTGTTTATGGTGCTTATATTGATTTTCATTGCCCGAACACCCGTAAAACGCGACAATAGCGGCCTATCAGGAGTGATCTATGTCCGAGCGCGATATCATGGAATACGACGTTGTTACGGTGGGCGCAGGCCCGGCCGGTTTGTCGTTTGCCATCCATCTGAAACAGCTCAATCCGGAACTCAGCGTTTGCGTGATTGAAAAGGCGTCGACTATTGGCGCGCATATTCTTTCAGGCGCCGTGATCGAGCCGCAGCCACTCGATGCCCTGCTGCCGGGCTGGCGTGACAATCCGCCGCCTATTTGCGTGCCTGCAACAACAGATGAATTTTTATTATTGAGTAAAACCGGCGCAACAAAATTACCGACGCCGCCACAAATGAACAACCACGGCAATTTTATTGTCTCGCTCGGTGCTATGTGTGCCTGGCTGGCGCCGCAGGCCGAAGCGCTCGGTGTTGAAATTTATCCGGGCTTTGCCGCGTCAGAAATTCTTTTTGACGAAGCAGGCGCCGTTGCCGGTGTTCGCATCGGCGATATGGGTATTGCGAAAGATGGCCATCATAAAGACAGCTACACACAGGGCATCGACATTAAGGCCAAACTCACCGTGCTTGGCGAAGGCGCGCGCGGACATTTGACCAAACAATTAGTACGCAAATTCCATCTTGATCTTGAATCGGACCCGCAAAGCTATTCGATTGGCATCAAGGAATTATGGCAAGTAAAACCCGGAACCGCAGAGCCTGGGAAAATTATACACACGGTCGGCTGGCCTGCCGATAGCAAAACTTATGGCGGCAGTTTTTTATATCACCTCGATAAAGACCGCATTGCGCTCGGCTATGTTTCGGGACTGGATTACCAGGACCCCAACTACCAACCTTATGAAGCTTTTCAACAATGGAAAAATCATCCGTCGATTAAAGCATTGCTGGAAGGCGGCACGATTTTATCGGCGGGTGCACGTGCGATTGTCACTGGCGGTTATCAAAGTTTGCCGAAAGTGGAAATGCCGGGTGCCTTATTGATTGGCTGTGCTGCCGGTTTACTAAATGTACCGAAAATCAAGGGCGTGCATCAGGCGATTCGCTCCGGCATGCTGGCGGCAAAACATGTCGCTGAAAAACTATCGTCCGAAGGTTGGGATGCAAAACTGCGCAATTCGCCTGCAATGCATGAATTGAAAAAAGTCCGCAACATCAAACCCGGCTTCAAGAAAGGTTTCTGGTTCGGCATGATCAACGCCGGTTTTGAAACAGTGACGGCAGGATTGGCGCCTTGGACCTGGCGCGTAAAACCGGATTATTCCGCACTGAAAAAACTCGAAGAAAATTCTTCGCCGAAACGCGATTACATCGAACGCACACTCGCACCGCGCGACCGTCTGGCCGGCGTTTATTACGCCGCCACCGAACACGACGAAGACCAACCGGTGCATTTGCATGTGTCTGATACCGATATTTGCATTACCACCTGCGCTACCGAATACGGCAACCCCTGCATCCGTTTCTGCCCGGCCGGTGTTTATGAAATCGTGAAAGACGAAGGCGGCCCGCGTCTGCAAATCAATGCGGCAAACTGCGTGCATTGCAAAACCTGCGACATCAAAGACCCGTATCAAATTATTAATTGGGTGACCCCGGAAGGTGGCGCTGGCCCGAATTATTTGAATTTGTGATCTAGTTCCGCAATCCCAATAAACAACCTCGCCGAGATAAAACTTCCGAGAGAATTCGATTTAGAACGATTTTCTGGTCTATAGTCGCGGCACTATTTTTGGCCATACATAATGCGAACAACTGCATTCATACTTTTCTTTGGTTTTTTTTCCCAAGCTAGTGCACAGCAGGTAGCGGAATCTATTCTCCCGCAGCCGCCAGAACAAATAGTTTTGCCCGCACAGCCCCCTAGTGCTTCGTCAAACGCCGAAATGTTGCATGTGGTGATAATTCCGGCCAAGACACCGGTGCATTTCACGCTGGACAATGCTGTCAGCTCTAAAACCTCAATGCCGGGTGAGCAATTTCAATTAAAAGTTGCTGAAGATCTAATGATTAACGGCATGGTAGCTATTCCGGCTGGAACACCGGCCACTGGTGAGATCATCCATGCCCAAAAATCATCAGTTTTTGGGAAGGCAGGCGAATTGCTACTTGTCATCCGTTACATCGATTTTCATGGTGTAAAAATAAAAATGCGCTTGTTTCAGCCCTATCAAGGCAAAGACGCCACCCGGGCAGCAATGGGAAGTTCTTTCTTTATTGGTGCATTTGCCGCATTTATTCGCGGCGGTGAAATCGAATTGCCAGAAAAAACATTCGTACAAGCCTTGGTAGCTGTCGATACTGCTGTAAAGTTACCGTTCGTCGTGGCAGAAAAAACCACCACATCCGTTCAAACCCCTACCCCACCAATTACTGGAGATTCACAATGAAATTTCACGCACCTGTTGCAGCCGCATTAGTATTGAGTCTTGCAGTCGCTACGACATCTTTCGCACAAGACACTGCAACTCCGACCACGGAACAAACTGCTACTGCTACAGCAGACACTGCCACCACCAATGCTACTGCCTCTGATGCTGTTGAAATACCGCAGGCCGTATTGGACGTAGTAGGCAAACCGGAGACTGGCAAAGCCCTAATCGTATTTTTTAGAGCAAGCCGCTTTGCTGGCGCGGCGATCAGTTTCAAGGTTCGTGAAAACGAAGTCGAACTTGGTAAATTGAAGAGCGGCAGCTATATTCTCGCGCAAGTTGAGCCGGGCAAGCATACTTACACCGTTCACTCTGAAGCCAAAGACGTTACCAATATCGAAGTGGAAGCCGGTGAAACTTATTTCGTTGTTGGAGCCATCACCATGGGCTTTATGGCGGGCCGTCCAAACCTCACACCATCAACAGCTGCCGCCTTTCAGACCGAAATGAAGAAGATGAAACTGTCGAATTAATACCGTTCAATGCAAGAACATAAGGCCCTGCATTGCAGGGCCTTTTTTTAATTACGGTTTACAATACCTCATGCGCATCGGCCCCTACGAAATAACGCCAAATGTCGTGCTAGCACCAATGGCCGGTGTTACCGACAAACCCTTTCGCATGCTGTGCAAGCAGCATGGTGCGGGTTTATGCGTATCGGAGATGACAATTTCAGATCCAAAATTCTGGAAAACCAGCAAGTCGATGCATCGCATGGACCATGATGGCGAACCAGCGCCAATTAGCGTACAGATTGCCGGTACCGATCCGCAGGTGATGGCCGATGCCGCGCGTTACAATGTTGATCATGGCGCGCAAATTGTTGATATCAATATGGGTTGCCCGGCAAAAAAAGTCTGCAATGTCTGGGCCGGTTCGGCTTTGATGCGTGATGAAATTCTGGTTGGAAAAATAGTGACCGCGATGGTCAAAGCGGTGAATGTACCCGTCACTTTAAAAATTCGCACCGGTTGGGATCATCAAAATAAAAATGCGCTCGCCATTGCCCGCATTGCCGAAGACGCCGGCATTGCTGCGTTGGCTGTGCATGGCCGCACGCGGGTGGATTTATATAATGGCCAAGCAGAGTACGACACCATTGCTGCGGTAAAAGCGGCAGTGAAAATTCCGGTATTGGCTAACGGTGATATTCGTACACCGGAACAAGCAAAATTCGTACTGGAAAAAACCGGTGCCGATGCGGTAATGATTGGTCGTGGCGCGCAAGGGCGGCCATGGATTTTTCGCGAGATTTCGCATTATCTGGCGACCGGAAAACATTTACCCGAGCCCGGCATCGAAGAAGTGCGCGATATTTTATTGGGCCATCTCGAACACCTGCATGCGTTTTATGGCGAAATAATGGGCGTGCGTATTGCGAGAAAACATCTCGGTTGGTACGCGAAAGATCGACCGGAAAATTCGGCGTTTAAAGCCGTGGTTAATCGTGCCGAAACGTCAGCATCACAAATCGAATTAACCCGCGATTATTTTGATCACTTGCAGGACTTGCTGCAATCGCAAGCTGCTCGGGTTATTTAAAAAAATAATACACAAGTGCAAGCACAACAAAGAGCCCAACAAATCTCAAGATTGCATTGGAGCCACTATCGCCAGGCTGAATGGTTTGATTGTAATGACCCTGCGGCCGCATGCGTTCTATCTGCCGCGCAACCTCGCTGCCTTTGTGCTCAACATTTTTTGCCGCGTCCATGGCGCGATTCAACATGGGCCGGGATTTCTTAAGGAACTCCTGCTGCATTTCCGGCGACATACGCTCGAGCTGTTCCTGCACTTTTTTACGCATGATCTCGGGCAGGCCGGATAAATCGATGCTTTCCAAGGGGTTTTTCTGTGACATGGTTTGCTCCTACAGCCTATCGCCTATGCTAGCGCAGTTGGGTTCGCATTAACCGTAGCCCGGGGCACGCTCCACCGACCCGGGGAACTCGGCCGGGATCCAAGCTTTTGCCTCGCCAATCGGCGCATTATTTGCGATGAGACGGAGAATTTATCGAAGCCCCGGGTCGGTAGAGCGTGACCCGGGCTACCATTTCCAAATCCCTAGCCCCAAGCCTCAAGCCCCGATACAATAACGCACCGCTGCGGGAGAGATCGTTTCACCCGACGCCGAAGGAGCAACCGCCCCGGAAACTCTCAGGCAAAAGAACCGCCGGTATTCAAGACTCTGAAAAATGGCGACGTGCGCTACGCACCAACGCCTGCCGACGGGATAACACTCTCAGGCACACAGACAGAGGGGGCGCCGCATGCCAACAGGCTTATGTTTGGCATTCCGCTGCGCGCCCAATCTTGAAGAGAACGCCATGACGAAACCGACTGCTCTGCCGCTTCCCCACGTTGCCCGTGACTTTGCCGCGCGCCATATCGGCCCGTCGCCACAGGAAGTACAGCAAATGCTGGATGCTGTTGGTGTCGATAGCATGGACACCTTGATTGGAGAAACCTTGCCCGATTCGATTCGCATTTTGAAACCGCTAAGCAGCATGGGCCGTGCACTTTCTGAAGTCGAAGCGCTCGCACGATTGCGTGAACTGGCCTCGCAGAACCAGGTGTTCACATCCTTGATTGGCCAAGGCTACAACGGCACCCTGACGCCGCTCGTTATTCTACGCAATATTCTGGAAAACCCGGCTTGGTACACGGCTTACACGCCGTACCAACCGGAAATTTCGCAAGGCCGTCTTGAAGCGCTATTAAATTTCCAAACCATGATTTGCGAACTTACCGGCCTTGATGTTGCCAATGCATCATTGCTCGACGAAGGCACCGCCGCTGCCGAAGCTATGGCCGTTGCCGAACGCGTATCAAAAAGTAAAACTAAAAAATTCTTTATCGATGAAAACTGCCATCCACAATCGATTGCCGTGATGCGCACCCGCGCCGAACCACTCGGTTGGGAATTAATTATCGGTAATCCCGATACCGATTTAGTTGCCACCGATGTGTTCGGTGCGATTTTTCAATATCCAGGCACCGATGGTGAAGTGCGCGACTTCCGCAGCCTTATTGCAAAATTAAAAGCAGCGGCTGCAATCAGCATTATGGCGGCCGATCCACTGGCACTGACTATTCTTGTTTCGCCGGGCGAACTCGGTGCCGATATCGCGATTGGTTCGACCCAACGTTTCGGCGTGCCGATGGGTTACGGCGGCCCGCACGCGGCCTATATGTCGGTACGTGATGCGATCAAACGTAATATCCCCGGTCGCTTGATTGGTGTCTCGGTCGATTCACGTGGACAACCGGCTTATCGTTTAACTTTGCAGACCCGCGAACAACATATTCGTCGTGAAAAAGCGACTTCAAATATTTGTACCGCGCAAGTTTTACTCGCCGTTATCGCATCGATGTACGCCGTATATCACGGCCCGGAAGGTCTGGCCGCGATTGCACACGATGTGCATGCGCGCAGCAAAATTTTAGCAGCAGGTTTAAGCAAACTCGGTTTCACTATTCAAAATAAAAATTATTTCGACACGATTACTATTGATGCCGGTGCGCAACGCGATGCCATTATTGCCCGCGCCGCTGCCGAGAAAATCAATTTCTGTGTTGTTGGTTCTAGTCACTTAAGCATTGCGCTTGATGAAGCCACCACACCGGAAATTATCGAAGCAGTTTGGCGCGCGTTCGGCGGTGCATTGAAATATAGCGACATCGCCAAGAACGACAGCAACGCAATTCCGGGCGAACTAACACGTAAAGGCGCCTGCTTAAAGCATCCCATCTTCAGCCGTTATCGTTCGGAAACCGAACTGCTTCGCTATATGCGCAAACTCTCGGATCGTGATTTGGCTTTAGATCGCGCGATGATTCCACTCGGCTCGTGCACGATGAAACTCAATGCGACCGCTGAAATGATTCCGGTCACCTGGCCGGAATTTGGCGCGCTGCATCCGTTTGCTCCTGCGGATCAAGCCAAGGGTTACTACGAACTGTTTGAGGATCTGAAAAAATGGTTGGTCGAAATTACCGGTTATGACGCGGTTTCGTTGCAACCTAATTCCGGTGCACAAGGCGAATATGCCGGCCTGCTCGCGATTCGTGGCTACCATCATTCACGCGGCGATTTGAATCGTAAAATTTGTTTGATTCCATCATCAGCGCATGGCACCAATCCTGCTTCGGCACAAATGGTTGGCATGGATGTGGTGGTGGTGAATTGCGATTCCGAAGGCAATGTCGATGTTGACGACTTGCGTGCGAAAGCCGAAAAACACAGCGCAAATCTTGCAGCATTAATGGTCACCTATCCTTCGACACACGGCGTATTTGAAGAACGCATTGTTGAAATTTGCGACATCATTCACCAACACGGCGGCCAAGTGTATATGGACGGCGCCAATATGAATGCGCAAGTCGGCATATCGCGTCCGGGAGATTTCGGTGCCGATGTCTCGCATCTAAATCTGCATAAAACTTTCTGCATTCCACACGGCGGTGGTGGCCCCGGCATGGGTCCGATTGGCGTGAAAGCGCATCTTGCACCTTATCTGCCGGGACATCCAACACTCGATGGTGGCAAGTCACCGGTTGGCCCGGTATCTGCCGCACCGTTTGGTTCTTCATCCATCTTGCCAATTAGCTACGCGTATATTTTGATGATGGGCGGCGACGGTTTGAAACTCGCGACCGAAGTCGCGATTTTAAGTGCGAACTACATGGCCGCACGTTTGCATCCGCATTTCCCGGTGCTGTTTCGCAACCACAATGGCCGCGTTGCGCACGAATGCATCATCGACCCACGTCCATTAAAAGATTTATGCGGTGTAAGCGTTGATGACATTGCAAAACGTCTGATCGATTTCGGTTTCCATGCACCGACGATGAGTTTCCCGGTGCCAGGCACGCTGATGATCGAGCCGACCGAATCGGAAGCGAAAGTCGAACTCGACCGTTTCTGTGATGCCATGATCGCGATCCGCAACGAAATTACCGAAGTACAAAATGGCCGTTTCGCCATCGAACAAAGCCCGCTGCGCCATGCACCGCATACCGTGCATGACTTAGTCGATGCCGAATGGAATCGTCCTTACTCGCGCGAAGAAGGTGTGTTCCCGGCAGGCAGCTCGCGCCAAGACAAGTACTGGAGCCCCGTTGGCCGTGTTGATAATGTTTACGGCGACCGCAATTTAATTTGCATCTGCCCAACGCCAGATCAGTATCGCGACGAAGCGGCTTGATGGTTTTATTTATGTTGTGAATAAAAAGGGCGCATGTTGCGTCCTTTTTTGTGGGAGCTATTCGTGGGAGCTATTTGTGGGAGCTGCTTCACCAGCGATTGGACTTCACAGAACACGACACGCTGAACCATCTATCGCTCCCACAACTGCGATTCAATCGCTGGTGAAGCAGCTCCCACGAGGTGCAGCCGAAGATGCCAATGATTTTATTAGCGGTTAAGATGGCCCTATTCCGCAAAACGAGGCTTCCATGAAAACTGCAATTTCGTTTCTTTGTTTGCTTATATTTGGGGTGATTGCCTCATCAGGAATGGCTGCCGATCCGCCGCCGATTAGTGTCGAAGGCACCTGGCAATGCGGCCCTTACACCATGACGACCCCAAAATTCACTGCCACTGGCAGTAATAAAGTGAGTTACAAGCGGGGCGGAGAGTATTACGATTTCGCTATAACAGTCATCACCTCTAACGATAAAACAAAAACAACACTCAACACACAGACCACCGGTACCTGGACACAGTCGGGCGATATATTGCAGACCACTTCTACCAGCGTGCAGGTGCTGTCCTCCGATAATCCGCGCTACTCCGTTGAAGCCGCGCAGCGCAGCGCCAACGAACAGCTCAGCAAGCAAGCGACCTCGAAGAACTACATCCGTATTCGAGCTAATTCCATGACATTGCGTCCGGTCAAACCGGCCAGCAAGGAAGCCGATATTGATGTGGTGTGTCGGCGCTTGTGAGCGATGCCAATAATTGTGCTCTGTCGCAGGTTTTTCGCGCCTTGCAGCGCTCCTACGCAACCAGTCTGAATTCTGGCCTTGGTTTCAGGCTGTCGATTTTCGATAACACGTTACCGCGATAATCAATCAGTGCCAGATTGCCGTCGGCGTCTTCGGTGACTGCGGTCAGACTTTCAACCCAGTCGCCGTCATTGGCATAAATCAAACCATCGCGTTCAAACATGTCGGCGCGGTGTATGTGTCCGCAGATAATGCCGTCGAGGCCGCGCTTTTTTGCGTCGTCCAGACCGGCTTGCACGAAGCGTTCGATAAAACTTTCGGCGATGCTGCTTTGGCGTTTCAGGAAGTCGGCCAGCGACCAATATCTTTTCCCCATTCGACGACGAATCGCATTCATGAATCGGTTACCGTTCAAGATAACGTAATACAACCAGTCGCCAAAGGCTTCCTGAAAACCGCCGAAATGGGTTTTGGCATCGTAATCGTCACCATGTGTCACCAGCAAACGACGGCCATCAAGCAAGGTGTGGATAGCACGGCGGCGCATTTTCATTTGCGGCAACATCAGTCCGCAAAAACGTCGCAAGGGCCGGTCATGATTGCCCGGCACGTAAACCAGTTCAGTGCCCTGCCGCGTGAGTTGATGCAGTGCTTCAATCACATGATTTTGTGGCTCACGCCAGACCGCTCGGTTCTCGGCCATCCACCATAAATCGACAATATCGCCGACCAGATAAAGACGTTTGCATTGCAGCTTGCTGAGAAATTCCGCAAGTTCTTCGGCATGGCAATATTTGGAGCCCAGATGCACATCGGAAATAAATACAGCGCGTAATATTTCCGATGCAGGCAAGGCTTTCATCAGACCGATTCCAAAGTTTTTTCTATTGCGGGCACCCCAGCAATGCCTAAGTAACGCTCGCGTTTTTTCGGACGAATACGATGCAAATCTATTTCGATCAAACCATCGACGGCATTATTAAAATGCGGATCAACACCAAAACTCAGGAATCTTGCGCCGCCCGGCTCACATAGCTCGGTGTATTGTTTGTATAGCGTGGGCACACGGGCACCGAGCGCATCCAGATTATTTTTTGAACATTTGAAGCTGGCTTCGGCATCGAGATCAATAAATGTCGGCGCATTCGCCAGATAGCGGAAGGGATGATTGGCGATCACATTTGTTTTTTCCGACCCATAAAAAGTTTGGTAGTACGCGACCATCTGCTCACGCGCGGCAATAGGAATCGCAGCACTCATCGACACCGGGCCGAATAAATAACGAATATCGGGATATTGTTTAAGATACGCACCGATACCGACCCACAAATAGTCCAACGAACGCGAGCCCCAGTATTTCGGCGTAACAAAGCTGCGACCCAGCTCCATGCCTTCGGCCAGACGCGCCATTACTTCGCAGGGATAGTTGAACAGGCTCGCGGTATAAAAACCTTCGCGACCTTTTTCAAGATAGACATCGTTGCCGCGTGCCACGCGGTAAGCGCCGGCAATTTCGCATTCAAGCGAATCCCAAAGTACGATGTGCTCGTACCAGGTGTCGAAGGCATCAACGTCTAATTTCTTGCCAGTGCCCTCGCCCACGGCGCGAAAACTCAATTCACGCAAACGGCCAATCTCACGCAATAGTGGTGCGTCGGAGCGCAAACGACCACAGTAAATTTTTTTGCCGTCCGGTGTTTGGCCGAGCAAAGTCATTGCTTTCAAATCAGCCAGCAAGCGTGCGCGCTCGACCGGATGCACCAAGGGTTGCAGACCCGGTGCAGCATTTTCTTTACGTGAACCAATGGCGTAGAGCGCCTGGCGAATTGAACGCAGATCAAAACCGGTTTCAGTTTCCTGTTCCAGACTCATCGGCAGCCCGATATGCAAACCAATGCGGCTACCGCGACGCGAAAATACTTCACGCGGCAATAAGGCGGTGCCGATCGGTTTATGCAGCAAGGATGCCCCATAAAAAAATGCTGAATTTCTAGCATGAATTTTTACCGGCAGCACCGGCGCATTACAATTTTTGGCGAAGCGCACAAAGCCACGCCGCCATTCGCTGTCGGCAATGCCTTTCCAGCCCAAACGCGACACTTCACCGGCCGGAAATACAATCACGCATTGTTCACTTTGCAAAGCTTGTTCAATGGCGCGCAAACTGTCTGGGTCCGGCTTGCCACCGAGAATTTTAACTGGCAGCAATAATTCCCTTGCGCCTTCAAACTCCCATAGCATGTCATTGGCGACAATTTTTACGTCTCGGCGAATGCTGCCGACAAAATGCAGCAAGGCCAAAGCATCCAGCGCGCCAGAGGGATGATTGGCGATAATCAATACCCGGCCGCTGACCGGAATTCGTTCGCGCTCGACCTGATCGACTGTATAACGGGCGTCCAGATGCGCCAGTGCCGCTTCGATAAAAGAAAAGCCGGTTAAATGGGCATTTGCTTTCAAAAAGGCGTTGATTTCATCCAATTTGGAGAATTTTTCGAGGGTTTTAATAAGCGGACCGGAAATTTTGGCGCGGTGACCTGCGAACCAAGTGGGATAGCGGGAACTCAGTGTTTTTTCGAGTGCGATCATGGGCTTTGGGCACAGTGGTTTGTGCAATCCTGAGGCCGCGATATAACAGCCTGATGGCGGCCAGATGGCAGTTGGGTGACAGCCATCCGCGCCCCCGGCCTTAACAAAACCTCAACACGAAACAAGGCAAGATGCGTGCTGGGAAAAAGCCGTGTATCATGCGCTACCCTGAATTCATCTTTCCATCCGCATCAAAGGATATAAGCCCATAATGAGCAGTCACCTTTTCACCTCCGAATCCGTTTCTGAAGGTCATCCGGACAAAATCGCCGATCAGATTTCTGATGCTGTTTTGGACGCCATTCTTGCGCAAGACAAACGCGCTCGCGTTGCCTGCGAAACCATGGTGAAAACCGGTGCCGCCAT
>JAYSQD010000210.1:0-20230 GCA_043721835.1 Arenimonas sp.
GCTGGTTTAGCAGCTTTCTTTACGATTTTTTTTGCGGCCACGGGGGCAATTCCTCTCAATCCTTGAGCCATAAAAGGCGGCGTGTTATAGCCTAGTCCTCAATTCACATCAAGCTTAAACTACATCACATGATTTCACAGTTAGCTAAATCCTTCATCCTGCTTCTACTTCGTGGCTATAAGCTATTGATTAGTCCACTATTAGGTCAGCGCTGCAGGTTCTATCCTAGCTGTTCTAGCTATACCATGGAAGCGCTCGAAAAGTTCGGCGTATGGCGTGGATGCTACCTTGGTGCGCGAAGGCTATTGCGCTGCCATCCCTTCAATCCTGGAGGCCTTGATCCAGTCCCCGAACATTTTAATTGCAGGCACAAACATGACTAATTTGTTGATCCAGAACGCGCGCATGGTCAACGAAGGCCGAGAATTTACCGGCGACTTGCGTATTCGCGGTCAACGAATCGCCGCAATTGCGCCGCATCTGTTCACGCGTGCCGATGAAAAAGTGCTGGACGTCAAAGGTCGCTGGCTGTTCCCGGGTGTGATTGATGCCCAGGTGCATTTTCGTGAGCCCGGGTTTGAATACAAGGGCGACTTGAGCAGCGAGCCCGCTGCGGCCGTTGCAGGCGGCGTTACCAGCTATCTGGAAATGCCCAATACCAAACCGCCGGTCTTGGACAATGACGCCCTCGAAGACAAATACCAACGAGCAGCAGGTCGTTCACGCGCCAATTTTGGTTTCTATTTCGGCACCAGTAACGACAATCTTGAAGCCATAAAACGTATCGATCCAAAAACCACGCCCGGCCTGAAAATTTTTATGGGGGCTTCCACTGGCAATATGCTGGTCGATGACCCCGATATTTTAAATGCTATTTTTTCGCATACCCCCGTGCCAATCATCACGCACTGCGAAGACACGCCGATGATTGATACCGAAATGGCAAAGGCGCGTGCTATTTATGGCGACAATATTCCGGTCGATCTTCATGGCGAAATCCGTTCGCGTGAAGCCTGCATCAAATCCACCAAGCTTGCTATTTCGCTGGCGAAAAAACACAGCACACCATTACATGTACTGCATATCAGCACCGCGGAGGAATTATCATTATTCGCGCCGGGGCAGGTTGTTGGCAAACAAATTACTGCCGAAACCTGTGTGCATTTCCTGCACTTTGCCCGTAATGATTATTTCCGGCTTGGCAATTTCATCAAATGCAACCCCGCGATAAAAGAAGCGAGCGACCGCGAAGCTCTGTTACGCGCGATTGCCGAAGACAGAATCGATGTATTGGCCACTGACCACGCACCACATACGCTTGCTGAAAAACAATTGCCTTATGACAAGGCGCCGTCGGGTTTACCCTTGGTGCAAGACTTTCTGGTTGTGGCATTGCAAAAAGTTCGCGATGGTCATTTCAGCCTGCCGCATCTGATCCAAAAAATTTGCCACAACCCTGCCCTGCGTTTTGGCATCCAGGAACGCGGTTTTTTACGCGAAGGTTTTTTTGCGGATTTAGTATTGGTTGACCCCAATGCCGGCACCACGATCACTCGCGACAAAGCTCTGAGCAAATGCGGCTGGTCGCCCTTTGAAGGTGAACACTTCAATGCCAACGTCGCCGCCACTTTCGTTAATGGCGAGCTGGCTTATGATGGCGCCCGCTTGGTAGGCAGTCCGCAAGGGCAGCGCTTAAGGTTTTCACGATGAAGCAATGGTTATTGATCGTGGCAATATCGGGATTGACGGCCTGCGTTAGTGATACCGGGACAAAAACCAGCACAGCTGCTGTCCAAAATACTTTGATTGAAATGCCAACGAATGTGACTCAAGGCAGTCTTGTAATTGCGCATGTTCCCGTTGGAAGTACGGTTGAAATTATGGATGAAGCAATAGCAAACACCAGCAACAACTCCCCCCTAGCCCATTTAAAAGTGGCGGATAACGGGCTTATGGTTTTTGGTATAGGTCGTGATGAAGTACTGCCGAAACTACTGCACATTCGCCTTCGTAATGGTGAAGTGCTTCATCGAAAAATATCGATTACGCGTCGCCAATTCAATATCGAAAATATTAATGGTGTTCCGCAAGATACCGTTACCCCACCGCCAGAAATTGCTGCAAGAATTGAACAAGAACAAGCTGAAGTGGTGGCAGCACGATTACGTAATGATGATCGTCGGGATTTCGATACAAAATTTATTTGGCCCGTGAAAGGACGTGTTAGCGGTGTCTATGGTAGCCAACGGATTTATAATGGAACGCCGAAATCCTGGCACTCGGGTATGGATGTGGCTGCGGCTCAAGGCACACCGATTAAAGCACCTGCTGGCGGAATAATTACGTTTGCGAAACCGGATCTATATCTGACTGGCGGCACTGTGCTGATTGATCACGGCATGGGCATCAGTTCAAATTTTCTACATCTCTCGCGGCTGGACGTAAAAGTAGGAGACCGCGTCGAACAAGGCCAGATTATTGGTCTTGTGGGTGCAACAGGACGCGCGACCGGCCCGCACATGCATTGGGGCATGAATTGGTTAAAGGTACGCATCGATCCGCAATTATTGGTGTTAAATAAAGATGAATAAGTATTTATTAAACCAATATTTATTTAATAGTCAGTAAAAATGTCCGGATTTTGCTTTGTCGCACGTTAACCTCAATGTCAGTATTAAAACGCCTACTTACGGGTAGCTGACTTCCACCCCAAATTGAGGATTAGATGATGTATAAAAAATTAATTGCCTTAGCTATTGCTGGTTTATTTTCTAGCGCTTCATTTGCCGCAGACGGTGATTGGACCGGTTTCTATATGGGCGGCAATGTGGGTAGTGCTAGCGGTGATTCGGCATCTGCCGTGACTTTGGGTGGCAGCTGGTCCGGTGAATCACAAGCAACGCGTGATTTCATCACCAACAACTCTGCCGCTGATCAAAGCCCAAGCGGCACCAGTTATGGATTTCAATTTGGCTATGACCATCAGTTTGATAATAACTTTGTGCTCGGAATAGAAGCCGACTACAACAAACTGAATATGGACGAAGTTCGCCAAACCGCGCCAATCGTAAGCCCTATTGGGGTTACCTATGCATTTGGTAACACCATTGATGCTGACCATTCGTATTCAATACGCCCAAAGTTTGGCTACGCCTTTGACAACACCATGGTTTATGTAACGGGTGGCTGGTCTTGGACATCGGTAAATTTTGGATCTGATCTGGTGAGCAGTGGTGGTTATAGCAAAGTCGGCAGAGCATCCGAAAACTTCAGCAGTACTGTTTGGGGTGTCGGTATTGAACACAAGTTCGGCAGCAACTGGAGTGGCCGCTTGGAATACTTAAGAGTCAACGGTGGTGATGTTAACTACACGACAACATTTCGTAATGGCAATTTCCCCACTTACAGTGAAAGCTTTCATCAGGACTTTGATTACGACACCATTCGTATCGGCATTAATTACCGATTCTAATTTTTCGGTAATGAAAAAAAACGGCTCGCAATTGTGGGCCGTTTTTATTGGGAACGTAGGAGCGTCCTTTAGGCGCAAAAACCTGCGGCGACAATCAAAAATCATCGCAGACCTTTCGGGCCCAGAGGGCCCTCCTACGTCATGTTTTTCGGTGGCTGACTCAGCAATTTCAACACCATTAATACCACGGCAGCCACGCCTATCAACAATACCGACCATAAAATAATATTGCGCCAATCGGTCGGGGCTTTGCTGATGTCTTCCATATTGCCAATGATTTTTGTGGCTTTGCCCAGAGTCACTTCTGTCGGTTTCCAGTCTTGTCCTTGATTCTGTTTTACCTGGCTAATCAAAATATCGAGAGGGTATTGGTCACGCTGTGCTTTCATGCTACCAGCAGCAATAACGTAAGGCCCGGCACCGTGAGTCAATAAAAGAAATTGCTCGGGCCGATAGGAAAACTTCAGCACGGGAGCTTCATTGATATCGGTATTGGATTCAATCCGCCAATAACGCAATCGTCCTGTTTGCAGTCCGTTGGCTTCATTGTCGAGCGACACGCCGGCGGCGCGTAGTCGAAATACCGTCAGACTGCTTTGTGGCTGCCAGTAATCGGGTTCATTCTGACGTGCCGAAACAGAAAATTGTGCGATCGAATTGGTATTTTTCAATTCAATATTGAACTGTTCCGGCAAAATACGCGCTGGCAATTCATAGACAAAACCTCGTCCGTCTTTTTTAATAAAACTGGCCTGAAACCATTGTAATGGCGGTGATTTTACAACGCCAAAAGGCCGTTGTTTCAGCTTAAAGCCTGAAATGATTAAGCCTGCGGGTGCATCAAGACTTTGCACGCGCAAATATTTTGCACTACTACCTGGCAGTTCTATTTGCAAACGCTGCAAGCGTTGGCCGTCCTGTTGCAATGACACAATTGAAGCCGTATTCAAATGCTGCCATTGTTGTAAATCCGCGCTGGCTTGCACCACCAATTGCGCATTGAAATCACCCGCCTGCTCGGATAACACAACCTGCAAGGCTTCGATGCTTTCATCCTTTGCTGCTACGTCAATAATCCAGTCGTGTGATGCTGCTGTCGATGTTTGATTGGCAAAGTCAGCATCAAGACTTAACTCTCCGTCGGTGCTGCGTTGAACATGCAGTTTCAAAAGATCCGGATTTTGACTGGCTTCTTTTGGCAGGGAAAAAGTTTTTGCCTGCACCCAAGTCGCAGGTAATGGGCCATAAGAAGTGGGCATCGGGCCAAACGGCAAGGCTTCACCGGCGGCATTGAATGCCGCCAAATCCGACAGATCGTTTTTTTGAATGATGCGATACAGTTCTTCATTCAAATTGATGGCGTAAGCACCCTCGCCTTTGGCATTTACCGGCCATTGCTGTGCATAGTCGGAAGGCGTGGAAGCCGCTACCACGCTGCTTATCAGCAAGCCGAACATCAAGCCCTGGAGTTTCATGCGAGCTCCTTTTCTTTCGGCGGTTGTGGCGCAAAGTAACCGACGACCACCAGTAATAAACCAACGGCCAGACAAGACACAATGCCCGGAATATTTGCCATATAAGTACGATCCACCAAGATGAGTTTGCCCAACACCACAAGCATCAATAAGCCGCCGACCATCCATTGTTTGCGGTCACCACGCTGCGAACCCAAAATCAAACCGCTCACGCCCAACAGACTCCATACAATGGTCAAACTGGCCTGAGTGAATCCGGAATTGAGAATCAAGGCATTCCAAGGCTCACCATGTAAATGATGCACACCGCGCAGCGTTGCCATCGTGATAAACACCATGCCGACATAAGGTGCGAGTTTCAATATGGCCTGCATATCGGGTTTTTCATGTCGAATATAAGCGGCAAAAAGTATCGCCGTTGCCAACAAACTTAATTCCAGCGGATTAATAATCGGTATGTACATGACCGGCAATGAACTACCTTCCAGGAACAAACCGACGACCCAGGCGCAGCCCAATAATGCGAATGCCGGGGCGAACCACGCTGCATCATAAGTATCAAAACGGTCTTGCATTGGCCATGCAAATAAGGAACGCATGCGCCACAGGCCCATGGTCATCAAGAGTATCGGCAAACAAATCGCAGGCGCATACCAACCCTGTGCCAAATGCCAAAGCGTATCGACTTCGTAATGCCATTGCAGACTGAACGCCAGAGCGGCAGACCAAAGCAACACGATATGCATGAAGCCACCTGCGCGCGATGATTGCGCTGCCTCATCATTCGCTTCACGCCACAAGGCATAAACGCTTGCGACCATAAAGGCGGCCCAGTAAGCCCAGCTTGGCATCATCAACGGCGCACTGAATTCGTCGGCAGCAAACAATACGAATATGGGTGCGCTGAAGATACTCAAAGCCGCCAGCTTTTTCATTGCAGGCCAATCGAGTTTGCTTTGCAAGACCGTGGCCATAAAAATGGTGGCCGAGAAATACAACATCGAGTATTGCCAGATTCCAATGCCGCGTTGAGCGATATCAAATTCATGCAGCATGGCAGCAAACCACCATAGGCTTGCCCACAGGAACAACAAGACAGGCATCGCTTTGCTGTTGCTTAAGCGCTTGAAAATCAGACTCAACATAAACCCGGATATCGCAATAATGAATGCGCCCAGATAGAGCGGATTCAATACCAGTTGTTCCGAATCTGTTGCATCAAAAGACATATTGATCAGTGAAACCATAAACGAACCCGCTGCAAGTAACTGCAATAAAACACCGGTCACAATCGGTAGCGTGCGTTTTTGACGCAAACCAATCCAGGCAACGCCTACGCCTTCCAGGGCCCAGACTGTCGCTGTCGTAGCCGCCGAGAACGCCAATGGCACTGCCAGCGTTGCGAAGCCTAGAGCCAGTGCTCCGTATGCTTCCGCCAGCAAGCGATCGTTTTTACGACGGTGCAGAAAATACACCAGACCACCGTAAATCATCGAGACTACCAGAGCACTAAATGCGAGCCCTAAGCGATTGTCTTCCAGCAATCTTGCTTGCAGCGGAAATGCCAACAAGGGCGTACCAAATACCAGTGTTCCATCGACCCAGGGTTTGCGATATTCGGTTTGCTTGATGACATACATCAAGCCAATGACGATGTAGAACAAGAAGAACAAGATCAGGAACGGCTCAACCGTATTAAATAATTCAGGCCGGTAATATTTCATGCCCCAAGCGGCGCCGACGCCAAAAGTGAAAACAAAACCCATCAAATTCAATACTCGCCACGATTTTTTCCAGGCGATGGCAAACACGGCGGCATTCAAGACAGCGTAATAACTAAACAAGGCGATGTGATTACCGCTGCCGGTAGAAATTAATACCGGTGCCAAATAGCCACCTAAAAAACCTAATACCGCAATCCACATGGAGTTTTGCAATACCGCCAGCAAGGCTGCACCGGCAACCAGCACGACAATCAAGCCAAAACTTAAACCGGCGGGTAATAAATGAAAGTATTTGTAAGCGGCGAAAATTGTCAGCATCAAGGTACCAATCGCGCCGCCTTGCAAACTCAAGCCAAAGGCTGGATTGCGTTCACGCTCGCGCCAACCGAACGCCAGAGCTGCAAGCGCTGCGACACTAATCATGATCAAACGATATTCAATCGGGAAGGTGAAATAGCCCTGCACGTAGGCGTAGCGCAATAAGGCCGCAACACCAAAAAAGGTGACTACAACGCCGACTTTTACCGGCACATTGCCTTCGGTAAACCAGCGTTTGATAGTGTCCACCAAGCGCTCATCCCAAGAGGCCTCTCGCGACATGGAGGTAAACGTAACGTCTGGCGTACTCGATTGCGGCGTACCCGATTGCTGAGCTCTCGGTTGCGTTTGAATTGGCGGCGGAGTTGATGTGCTTGCAGCGACAGGCGGTGGAGTCGGTTCAGCACTCACAAAAACAGCGCGATTAGAGACGTTGGCTTTTTCGCCCATGATTGGTGGCGGTGCTTGCACGGGAGTAATCGGAGCGAGGGGTGTTGTTGCTTGGATTGGAGTACCGGGGCTTGGAATATTGCTCGCGGGCTGCAAGGCTTCTGGTTTAACCGGCGATGCGGCTGGCATGGGCGGCACTGGCGTCTTAAGTTTTTCACTTAATTGGTCGCGCTCAGCGGCCATTTTCCTGAAGGCATCACGGGCCTGCATTAACTCGGCTTCAAAACCATCTAATCGCGAGCGCAACTGGCTCATGGATACCAACAACCATCCGATTAAGAATCCGGCCGCACCACCGAACAACCAACGTTCCTGTGATAAAACGGCCCCGATAAATAACGCAATAAAGCCAATTAACCAGTTCATTGAGAACCCAAGATGATTAAGACGGCTTGAGTCTAGCGGTTTGTGAAGACTTTATGAATGCAAAAAGGCCGGTAATGAACCGGCCTTCGTTGAAGTAGCAGCAAAAGATACTAATAGTCTGGCTGAAATAGCCTTCCTACCTAGCTGTAAGATTTGTTTGCAGATCATACTATTTTCGTGGGAGCGTCCGTCAGGCGCGAATGCCCGAAGAAGCTCGCGTGCTAACATCTGCTCTTGTCAGATACGGTCTTCATCCCTGTGAGATTTTGTCGCGGATTCCGTGACTTCTAATCAACCGGTAGGGCATTCGCGCCTGACGGACGCTCCGACGGGGAAAAACCTAATAGCCTCCGGGCACGCCCTTGCTTGCGATGGCCACTGCGTTATGCGGATGCAGACTTTCGAAATGCGAGGCCTGCACCCAAAAGTCCTGAATTCGGGTGTCGGTATTCAAAGCCGATTGCAAACGGCGGGCAGCGTCTTCGCAGAACATCAGGTTTTGACCATTGAGGCGAGCGAAGGCTTGTTCGTCTTCGCGTTTTACAGCGGCTTGCACCGGTGTCTTCAATGCATTTTCGATCGTGTCGATTAATTCAATCAAGGGAAATTGCACAAAATCACTCGATAATTTTACTTTTACTTCGGCAATACTGCGCTGGCTATGCGGCGTCGCCATAATGCCCTGCTCACTCCCGAGCCAGCTCATTACTTGCTGATAATCCAGATTATTTTCAGGTGAAAAATCTTTGCCAAATTGTTCTTGAATCAACTGGCGTGCAAGTGCTGCCGAACATGGGCAAGTACTCGAATAAGCCGCATCAAGTCCCAACTCCAGTGAAAATTGCTGTTTATCCATAATGCCGGTGATGCGCACGGGATATGACTTCCAACCGCTATTGTCGGTAACCAGAGCCGGACGCCGCACCATATAATCAAAATGAATACTCAGCTTCGCCTTGTCCGACAAATCGGCATGCGAGTCCAGAAAATCTTTCAAAATATGGCGAATACTTTGTGGCGTAATCGCTTCCGCCGATAAATGACGGTCCACATGTAAATACAGGCGCGACATATGAATGCCCCGCACATCAGGACGTTTTAAGTTAACGAAAGCATTGACGCGTGCGCCGCTGGTAACAACGCGACCATTGGCATCGGAAACCGAGACCGGCATTTCCATATCGCCCATTCCCACCCATTCAAGTACACCAGCAACCGCCGGTTTTACTTCATTGGCGACATCGGGCATAACGCGCGCTGTGTTTTCATTTGACGAAGGAGCCATAAGAATTCCGCTAGGACTTTGTGTGGATGGAGCATAAATGGGGACGAGTGCAGCTTTCGTCAAGATTACCGACTATTTTATCTGGGAACTGCTACTGCCGCACGCCAGGCTCGCCATAAATGTTTCGGGGCCGAGGCTTTCATAAAGCCCTTTGCGGCTATTAAGTTACTTAACTGAGCTTGATCAAAGCGAGTTCTCGCCTTGCGGAACAATGATCCTGCAACTTTGTGTTCTAGCTGTGCCTGTAATTCTGCGGCCCAGTCTTGTAATAAACCACTATTACCGATGTTCGCTAATTGTGCTGCATTGACGCTATGCCGCGCCATCAAATGCATGGGGATTCTAGCCTGATCTTCTGACGATAAGCCATGTGGCAAGCGTTGCACTATACAATGCACGGCGAATATTTCTCTGGCTGTGGCCGTTTTTACATTGAATATTTTGTCTTCGATTTCAATCAATGCAGTGCTGAAAGGCAATAACAAATCTATCGCCTGTTCAGTATTACTGGCACGTGTTGATGTGGTTTCAATAACACCAAATAAACTCGATGAAAGCGAAGCCCACGGCGCGTCCACATTGTTTAAAGCCTGCGTAATCGGATGCCGTGGCTGCGCATTTGCCAGACGTTGAAACTCATCCGCCCACCAGGCAGTTTTAATATCGGTGACATGGGAGTCACTGAGTTCAAACAAAGTATGTTTTAGCACATGCAGCAATGCACCCCAGATATGGAACTGTGCTTTTTCAGACGCGGGCACAAAAACTTCGGCGAACTGCATTTCCGGTTCGCGGGTATACCATTTTGAAACAAAATGTTGAAGTTCTTGAGGGGGTGTATCGGTCATAAATTACCAAATGCTATTGAAAAATATATCGTGGGGGGCCATAAGGCCCGAATAGCCCGGAAGTATTCTGGCGCTGGGCCTTCCACGAACCCACAAAAATTCAAACAACCTGAAAGTATTCGGGCCTTATGGCCCTCCCACATTTAGTAGTTCTCACAAATCAAACTCGTAAAACTTCTGGTTGCAACAAATCCAGCGGCGTATTACACATCGCATCGGCCTGCCAGTTTTTTGGATCATCATGCGCTTCCCGATAACCCCATAAAGCAGCAACCGATTTCATACCCGCATGCTTGGCTGCCAAGACATCACGCTCATCATCGCCCACATAAATACAATCACTCGGCTGCACGCCTAGCAACTCACAGGCATAAAAAAGCTGATCGGGATCGGGTTTTTTCCGTAGCAAGGTATCGCCACCGATTAGTACCGCACTACGATGGGTCCAGCCCATAGTGTGCACAACTTCTTTGGCCAGATAATAGGGTTTATTGGTGACGATGCCCCAACGCGAACCACTCGCTTCAATCTTGCTTAAAACGGTTTCAATATTGGCAAACGGTGTGCTGTGTTGTGCAACGGCCTGCTGATAACAGTCCAGAAATGGCTGCAAATATTGCAGGCGTTGTTCTTCGTTCAATTCGGGAAAAGCCACCGCAAGCATGGCGCGCGCGCCTTTGGAAACCACCGGGCGAAGTTCGGCCAGACTTAGTGCCGGTCTTCCGGTTTGTCGCACAATGACATTCATGGCATTCAATAAATCTACTGCGCTATCGACCAAGGTGCCATCCAGATCGAACAGAATGACCGGCGCCATTTGAATGTCCTTCATGGCTGTCATCATGTTTTTTGGACAGTCATCAAATAATTAATATCAGTCCGATCATTTACCCAGGCCTTTCCGCTTAAAGGGTTATAGGCTAAACCGCTGATATCAATTACATTGAAACCTTCAGCGCGGCACCACGTCGCCAATTCCGATGGCTTGATGAATTTTTGATATTCGTGAGTGCCTTTTGGCAATAAATTAGCGATGTATTCTGCGCCAACAATAGCCAGCGCAAAAGCAGCAGGCGTACGATTTAGCGTGGAGATAAAACATTTTCCGCCTGGTTTCAGCAGTTTTTCGCAAGCACGAAGGATTGACGAAGGATCAGGCACATGCTCCAGCATTTCCATGCAGGTAATAGCATCGAATTGCCCGGCCATTTCTTCTGCGAGTGACTCAACCGATTGCAAGCGATAATCCACTTTCACATTCGACTCATACAAATGCAGCTTGGCAATTTCGATTAATTCTTCTGCAAGGTCGAGTGCAACAACCTCGGCGCCTTCACGGGCGAGCGCTTCACTGAGCAAACCGCCGCCACAGCCGACATCGAGAATTTTCTTGCCGGGCAGCGGAAATTGTTTCGCAACATAATTCAAACGCGCCGGATTTAAATGATGCAAAGGTTTTTGCGGACCGTTTTCATCCCACCAACGATTCGCCAAGGCGGCAAATTTATCGATCTCGGCACGACTTACATTTTCGCTGCTCATTTTTAAACCTTCAAATAAATGTTTCGTAGGAGGGCCTTCAGGCGCGACCGGCTCTTTCGCAGGCCTGTCGCGCCTAAAGGCGCTCCTACGTTTATTGCGGCATTTTGGGCCTAGAAGGCCCTCCTACCAGTGAAATACGTTGGCGCCATTGCTTTGCTTTTTGTTTCAGGGCAATGCTGTCCATCGATAATAATTGGCCTTGTTCGAGTTTCGCGACACCGGCGATCCAGACATCGCTGACTTGCTGGCGACCGCAGGAATACACCAATTGCGAAATCACGTTGTACATCGGCTGGGTTTCAATGGCGCTCATGTCGACGAAAATCAAATCGGCTTGCTTGCCGATTTCAATCGAACCGATCAAATCACCCATGCCCATCGCCTTTGCACCGCCTAATGTTGCGACATGCAATGTGGAGGCAGCGTCTAGTGCCGTCGCATCTGAAGCCACGGCTTTGGCCAATAAGGCCGCAGAACGAAGCTCATCGAACATATCCAGGTCATTATTACTGGCGCAACCATCGGTGCCGATCGCCAAATTAACGCCGGCGCGACGCAGTTTTTCAATCGGGGCAAAACCCGAGGCCAGTTTCATATTCGATTGCGGACAATGCACGACCGACACACCTCGATCGGCACACAAGGCAATCTCGGTATCGAGTAATTGCGTCATATGCACGGCGATCATGCGGTCATTCCACAGCCCAAGCTGATCGAGTCTAGCAATCGGGCGCATGCCATGCAGCTTGATCGATTCTTCTACTTCGTGCGCGGTTTCATGGACATGGCAATGCACGGGAATATCGAGTTGATCCGATAGCAATCGAATTTGCTCGAAGTTTTCATTGCACACGGTATAGGGCGCATGGGGCGCAAATGCCGTGCGAACTAAATTATCGCGGCGATAGTTGTCGTGTACTTCGCAGGCCTTATCGAAATATTCTGCATGTGTTTTTGCCCAGGCCGAAGGGAAATCAATAACAGGTAATCCTACCAAAGCCCGAAACCCATGCTTACGATAGGTGGCGGCTTGCGCATCCGGGAAAAAATAATTGTCGTTCGTGCAAGTCGTACCGCCACGAAGCATTTCGGCAATCGCCAGCTCCACGCCATCGCTAACAAATTCAGGCCCCATGACCGCCGCTTCAATGGGCCAGATATGTTCCTGCAGCCAAGGCATTAGCGGTAAGTCATCGGCAACGCCACGCATTAAAGTCATCGGATTATGCGTGTGGGCATTGACCAGGCCCGGCAATAAAACAGCGTCCGGACGAGAGACGGTTTTCTTTGCGAAATATTTTTTCGCAGTTTCGGCAATCGGTAGTAGATCGACAATCCGATCGCCAGAAACGACAACGGCGTAGTTTTCGAAAACTACGCCGTGAGGTTGCACGGGCACCACCCAACCTGCTTCGATAATAAGATCACAGGCTGTCAGCGATTCCGTCATATTTTATCCAATCGTATTGTTCAGGGGGTCTCTAGTTAATCAGGAAACGTTGTTGACTAGCACGCGTAAGTCACTGGGTTCCCGCCTGCGCAGGAATGACGATGGAACTAGGAACACAGCGATTATTTTACCCGCGAAACGTATTCACCCGTGCGTGTGTCAACTTTAATCTTTTCATCCTGAGCAACGAATAAAGGAACCCGAACCACGGCACCGGTTTCCAATTTCGCCGGTTTACCGCCACCGCCGGAGGTATCACCGCGCACGCCCGGGTCGGTTTCGACGATTTGCAATTCAACAAAGTTTGGCGGTGTTACGGCAATCGGCGCGCCATTCCATAATGTCACGACGCAGGATTCTTCACCCTTGATCCATTTTGCAGCATCGCCAACTCCAGCGGCATTGGCTTGTACTTGCTCGAAACTTTCTTCCTGCATAAAGTGCCAGAACTCGCCGTCGTTATACAAATACTGCATATCGGTATCGTGAACGTCGGCAGCTTCCAGATCATCAGTCGCTTTCATGGTCATTTCGACGATACGACCTGATTTGATAAAACGGTATTTGATACGGGTAAATGCCTGGCCTTTGCCGGGTTTCACATACTCGGTTTCGGTGATGACGCACGGCTCGTTATTCACAATAATCTTACTGCCGTTTTTGACATCATTCATGCCGTATGAGGCCATGGTGTTACTCCTGAAAAATCTAAGGCCGCAGCGGCGGCATTGTTTGGTAAAATTCGGGCCTTTAATGACCCAGTAAGCCCATTATGATAACCGCTAACAGCCATTCTGCGCAGCCAAAGTCTTGGCAACAGCTTTGGCGTGAAGCCGTGCGTGACCCGCGCGAACTCCTGAAGATGCTGGCTTTGCCGCATCTGGCCTCACAAATCTCGGACCAAGCTGCCGCCCGGTTCCCGGTGCGGGTGCCAATTGGTTTTATTGCGAAAATGCGCCGGGGCGATGCCAAAGACCCACTTTTGCGCCAAGTTTTGCCTCTGCTTGAAGAAGACCAGCTTGCCGAGGGCTTTAGTTTTGATGCCGTCGGCGATGCCGCAGCCAAAGGCGGTACCGGCATAATCCACAAGTACGAAGGTCGCGCATTATTAATCACGACCGGGAGTTGCGCGATTCATTGCCGCTACTGTTTTCGTCAGCATTTTCCCTACGCCGAAGAAACCGCGGCCAGTTCGCATTGGTCCGAAGCCATTGCGTATTTAAAATCCGACATCAGTATTAGCGAGCTAATTTTGTCTGGCGGGGACCCTTTGTCTTTGTCCACTGCCAAGCTAAAAGAGTTAACCGATGCCTTGGCCGAAATACCGCATATCAAACGCTTGCGCATTCACACCCGCCTGCCAGTGGTGTTACCCGAGCGTGTTGATGCCGAACTGCTGGCTTGGCTGGACAATCTGCGCTGGCCGGTCGCCCTTGTTGTCCATGCCAATCACGCCAATGAGCTTGGTCTAGATGTTGCCGATGCGATTTTAAGACTCAGGCAGCACGATGTGACCGTATTGAATCAGGCCGTGCTTTTGAAAGGCGTCAATGATGGCGTTGCCGAGCAAATACAATTGTCGGAACGTTTATTTGAAATCGGTGTACTGCCCTACTACCTGCATCAACTCGACAAAGTCCAAGGTGCCTCCCATTTCCAAATTCCCGATCAACAAGCACGCGATATTCACCAAAGCATGATGCGCGCATTGCCGGGCTATCTAGTCCCCAAGCTAGTGCAGGAAGTCCCCGGCGAGGCCAGTAAAACGCCCTTATGATGGCCATGTCGATGCGACTTCTGGTATTGTTAAAGCCCCCGAGTGTGAGCCTTTATCAGGTTAAGGAGTCATTGGATGGCAAAGCAGGACGCCGTCATCCGGTTGTTACTGGTGGAAGATCAACTTGAGGATGCCGAGCATCTGATCAGCATGTTGCGTAATGGCGGCATGGCTATCCGTCCGCAACGACCAGAATCCGAAGAAAATTTGCAGACTCTGCTAAGCAGCCAAAGTATTGATTTGGTTCTGGCCGCGTTTGATGCCAAATATATTGGCTTTGAAAAAGTGATTGCTGCGGTAACTGCAACCGGCAAAGACACCCCCGTACTCGCCTCTACTTCTGTCCTCAATGAAGAAAATGTACTGGCCGCCATTGCCGCCGGAGCGCGCGATGTTGCGCTACGCACCAAGGCCGAACACGTACAATTTGTGGTTCGCAATGAATTCCAGTCACTGCTTAGTCGCCGCAGTTTGCGTCATATCGAAGCGGCCCTGCGCGAAACCGAGCGTCGTTGTGACACCCTGATTTCATCATCGCGCGACCCCATCGCCTACATTCATGAGGGCATGCATATTCGAGCTAATGAAGCGTATCTTGAAATGTTTGGCTATGATGAATTTGAAGATATCGAAGGTTTGTCGGTGCTTGATTTAATTGACTCGGGTCATGCCGATCAATTTAAACAAGTGCTGAAAAATATTAGCAAAGGTGAAGCGCCGCCGAAAAATCTGGAATGCGGCGCGGTTCGCAGCGACGGCAGTGAATTTGATGCCGTGATGGAATTCTCGACGGCGACCTATGAGGGCGAGTCCTGCCTGCAAATCGTGTTCCGCCAGCAAACTATCGATGCCGATATGGCGAAAGAACTCGACAATCTTCGTCAACGCGACCCAACGACCAATTTATACAACCGCCAATTCTTTATCACCGAAACCGAAGCGGTTGTTGCTGGCGCCGTCACAGGCAAAGCCAATCAGGCGTTACTGTTGATCGAACCAGATAATTACGAAAACCGTATTGAAGAAGTAGGCTTGGCGCTGACGGACGAAGTGCTGAAACAAATGGCTATACGCCTGCAAGGGGTGATGGATGAAAATAGTATTCTCGCGCGTTTTGCCGACCATACTTTTGCCGTCCTTTGCCGTCAACACGATCACAAACAAACCTTGGCTCTGGCAGAAAAAATTCGTGCCGCTTTCGATGGCCATTTACTCGATATCGACCAACACTCGCTGGTGCTGACCGTTAGTGTTGGCGGTGTTCAAATTGGCGAGAAAATTGCCAGCGTGCCGCAAGTGCTGGGCAAGTCGAATCAATGCCTGCAATCGGCAGAAGGTTTGGGCGGTAATCGTTGCGATATCTTCGACCCTGCTGCTCGTGATCGTGCCGAAGAAGAATTAATTCAGGCCTGGGTGTCGCGCATTAAAGAAGCCCTGAACGAAGATCAATTTGTCTTGAATTATCAACCGATGATCAGCCTGACTGGCGCGGAAGGTGAGGCCTACGAAGTACTGCTGCGGATGACAGCACCCAGCGGTGAAATTGTTTCACCGGAAAACTTTATTCCCATCGCCGAAGAACACGGCCTGCTTGCCGACATTGATCGCTGGGTGATTGGCCGCACCATCAGCCTGCTCGCCGAACGCAAAAAAGCCGGTATCGATACCACCTTGTTTGTCAAAGTAACGCCAGCGTCTTTAGTGGAAGGCGATTTACATAATTTCATTTCTGCCCAGTTGAAGGCGCAGGGCATTACCGGCGACAAACTGGTATTGCAAATTCCGGAATCGAAAATCTTCAGCCATCTAAAATCACTGCAAGCCTTCCAGAAAATTATTGGCTCCTTCGGTTGCCGTTTATGCCTGGAACAATTCGGTACCGGTTTGAATTCTTTCCAGATGCTCAACCATTTTGAACCGGCCATCTTGAAAATTGACCGCAGCTTTATTCTGGACCTGGCAAAAAATACCGACAACCAGAAGAAGGTCAAGGAAATCGTCGAACAGGCACGCAAACTCAACAAGCAATGTATTGCCGAATTTGTGTCCGATGCCGGCAGCATGTCATTCCTGTTCTCGACCGGTATTGATTATGTGCAAGGTAACTTTCTGGCACCTCCCATGACGACGATGACTTACGAGTTTTAGATACTCGTAGGGTGGGCACTGCCCATCATTTTCGCCATGTGAAACGAAGGTGGGCGGTGCCCACCCTACGTCAACACGATTGTCCAAAAAAAACCGCCTCTCGGCGGTTTCTTTATTTAACGACACAATCTTAAATCGAAGAACTATTTTTCAAAGCCGCAATACGCTCTGCCAGCGGCGGATGGCTCATAAATAATTTCTTCAAGCCGTGTGCAATATTTCCTGAAATACCGAAGGCGGCAATTTGAGTCGGCAAGGTGCTTTGGCTTTGGTTACTTGCAAGACGTTCCAATGCAGCTACCATTTTGTTTTTTCCTGCCAAGTTCGCGCCACCGGCGTCGGCACGGAATTCGCGCCAACGGCTGAAGCGCATCACGATAATCGATGCAAACAAGCCAAATACAATTTCAAGCGCAAATACCACGGCAAAATAACCAAACCCATGCCCATCTCTATTTCCTAAAACCGCTTTGTCAATAATATTGCCGATAATGCGAGCAAAGAACATGACGAAGGTGTTCACCACACCTTGAATCAAAGTCAGCGTGACCATGTCGCCATTAGCCACATGGCTAATTTCATGGGCAAGTACCGCTTCAGCTTCGTCGCGAGTCATGCTGCGCAACAAACCACTGGACACGGCGACCAGCGAACTATTGCGCGTCATGCCGGTCGCAAATGCATTGATTTCTGGCGCCTCATAAATACCGACTTCCGGCATTTTAATTCCGACCTTATCGGCCTGCTTGCGAACGGTATTGATCAGCCATTGCTCGGGCTCGTTACGCGGCTGTGTAATCACCGACATACCGGTGGCGCGTTTGGCCATCCACTTGGATAAAGCCAAAGAAATAAAGGAACCGGCGAAACCAAACACTGCACACATAACCAATAAACTGCCAAGATTGGTACCGTATTGAGCCGCCCGCATATCCAGGCCAAAGAGTTTAATTAGCAGGGACACCAATAGCAAAATAGCGAAGTTGGTTGCCAAAAATAAGGCGACGCGACTAAACATTTAATAACTCCATGAAAATAGCTTCAGAAAGACTAATGTAGCTAATCTCCGAAATTTCAAGTTAATGATGGATGAAATTTCGAAAATTATTCAGCTAATATTTGGCCATGGACTCTGACATCCCTTACCGTGGTCGTTTTGCACCCTCGCCGACCGGGCCGCTGCA
Source organism: Arenimonas sp. (assembly GCA_043721835.1). GTDB lineage: Bacteria > Pseudomonadota > Gammaproteobacteria > Xanthomonadales > Xanthomonadaceae > Arenimonas. The sequence continues at coordinate 18,040 of JAYSQD010000210.1, forward strand.
TCTAGGCTCATTGCTAGCAGCTGTCGGCAGCTGGCTAATGGCAAGGCAGGCGCACGGGCAATGGTTGATTCGGATTGAAGACATTGACCCCTTCCGGGAAATAAAAGGCGCAGCGCAAAACCATATAGAAATATTGAAAGCCTTTGGCATGGAGTCTGACGAAAGCATACTGTGGCAGAGCCAGCGCCATAATCGTTATCAGGAAATCTTGCAAAAACTGATGGATGCAGGTGATGCGTTTGAATGTTATTGCTCACGTAAAGACTTGATGGGTCATCACGGTGTGCATCGTTTTTGCATCGCCAAAAACGCTGAAAAATATTCAGCTACTCGATTGAAAATTCCTGACACCACCATACAATTTCAGGATCAATTTCAAGGACAGTATTCGCAAGTACTCGGCACCGACGTTGGCGACATGATTATTAAACGCGCCGATGATTTCTGGGCCTATCAACTTGCCGTGGTCATTGATGATGCGGATCAAGGCATCACGCATATTGTTCGTGGCCAGGATTTATTGAGCTCGACGCCTAAACAAATTTATCTACAGCGCGTGCTCGGCTTTCCAACGCCGCAATACGCGCACTTACCTTTGGTGTTCGATGAGACTGGGCAGAAATTATCGAAATCACTGGCTGCCTGCCCCGTCAATCCAGACGACCCGATTCCGGCCTTGCGCAGGGTCTGGCAATTACTGGGACAGAACCCGATTAGCTGGCCACAGGACTGCCATCCTGAACACGCGCTTTTCCATGCAATCGGGCAATTTGAAGCGGGAAAAATTCCCGCCTATTCACAATTGCCAACGGCGTAGCAGTTTTATGGCAGGCGACCACTTGCATCCATTTCGATAAAGCGCGATGCTCGGAGATTCATAAGCTACATACGCAAGCGCAGGGTTCCAATGTCAGACACTCGCATCATCAAAAAATACCCGAATCGGCGTCTCTACGACACCGAGATTTCGAGCTACATCACGCTGGAAGATATTCGCCAACTAATCATTGAAGGCGAAACTTTTACCGTGCGTGAAGCAAAGTCGGGCAAAGACATTACACGCGCTGTTTTGCTACAGATTATTGCCGAGCACGAAGACATTGGCCAACCCATTTTATCGGCACAATTACTCACTGAAATCATTCGCTTCTATGGTGATTCACTACAAGGTTATATCGGCAGTTATCTTGAACGTAGTGTCGATATGTTTATTGACCAACAACAAAGCCTGCGTAGCCAAGTAAGCAATATTGTTGGCCAAACGCCGTGGCCATTATTGAATCAAATTACCGAACGCAATCTGGAATTATGGAAAACCCTGCAAGAAGGCATTCTGGGTCCGGTGACACCTGCACGTAAAAACAAATCATCACGCAAAACCAATAATACTGAAACCACTCGCTCATGAATTCACGTATCGCAGTCGTTACTGGTGGCCTGGGTGCCATCGGTCTAGCCACCTGTCGCGCTTTGGCGCAAGCCAACTTTAAAGTCATCGCTGCTGATTTACCGGCATCGCAATCGCGCTGGGATGATATTCAAATGTCGATGAAGAATTTGAATATTCACTTTGAACCTGTCGATGTCAGCGATTTTCAGCAATGCGCCCAGTTTGTGCAGCAAGTAGAATCCTTGCATGGCCCGATCAGTGTGTTGGTGAATAACGCCGGTATTACCCGCGATGCCGTTTTGAAAAAAATGGAGGTTTCCGATTGGGACGCCGTGATTGCGGTCAACTTAACCAGTGTGTTTAATCTATGCCGCCAAGTGGTTGATGGCATGTCCGAACGTGGCTATGGTCGCATCGTCAATATCAGTTCGATCATTGGCCAAACCGGGCAATTTGGGCAAAGTAATTACGCAGCAGCAAAAGCGGGCATGCATGGCTTCACCATGTCTTTAGCACGCGAGGTAGCGCGCAAAGGCATCACTGTTAATAGTGTGAGCCCGGGTTATATCAAGAGCGCCATGACTGACGCAGTACCGCCGGAATTGCGTGATCAGATTCTGGCTACCGTGCCGGTTGGTCGTATCGGACAACCCGACGACATTGCCCGTGTCGTCGCGTTTTTATGTGCCGATGAATCGAGCTACCTGACCGGCGTTAACTTGCCGGTAAATGGTGGTTTGTTTATGAGTTTTTGATTATTTCGATTTTGTGGGAGCCGGTCGGGCCTAGAAGGCCCTCCTA
>JAYSQD010000211.1:0-24080 GCA_043721835.1 Arenimonas sp.
AATAACCGTCGAGTTTGGCTTTTTCAGCAACAAATTTTCCGGCAGTGATCGTCGGCACATACCAGGTGCCTTTTTCCTTCATCAGCTTGAAAATTTCATCGTCCATATAAGTGCCATGTTCAATACTGGTGACGCCGCCTAGAATCGCGCGCTTAATGCCTTCTTTGCCGTGTGCGTGGGCGGCCACGGTGTAACCATAATCTTTTGCGGTATCAACAATCGCGCGTATTTCTTCAATGGTGAATTGCGGCGCGTCGGCACTTTTGGCATAACTCAATACGCCGCCGGTTGCAGTAATTTTGATAACATCTGAGCCGTCTTTGTAGCGCTGGCGCACGGCTTGGCGAGCATCATCAACACCATTGATAACCCCTTCGGTCGGGCCGGGCGGGCCGATTAAATGCGACAACTCGCTGTTCAAACCATTGGTAGGGTCGGCGTGGCCACCCGTGCTGGCAATAGCTTTACCCGCAGCATAAATTCGTGGGCCTTTTATCACGCCCTGGTTAATTGCATCGCGCAGATGCAAACTAATTTCGCCGCCTAAGTCACGAACGCTGGTGAAGCCTGCCATCAAGGTTTTATCGGCATAGCCGACAGACCTGAAGGCAAAATCCACATCATCTAAACGAAAGCCCTCTGAATAACCTTGCTGACTGGATTGCTGGCCTAAATGCACATGCATATCGATAAAACCCGGCATGCAGGTCAATGCTGATAGATCGACAATCTGCGCACCCTCGACAGCAACTTTGCCGGGACTTAGTGACTTGATGCTGTTTTTCTCGACCACTATGGTTTGCGGCCCGATAAGCTTTGCCGTTTTTGAATCAAACACATTGCCGCACTGGAGCGCTTGCAAATCAGCGGCTTGGGCAGGCAGGGCGGCGGCAATCAAGATGATAAGCAGGGTGCGGTGCATAGTGGGCTCCTCGGTTGAGAACCCGATATTAGCAGACAGCTATCGAGTCTGAGGCAGTGCTAATGCTACCCTTAGCAACTGATTATTGACTCCTTGAACCCCATGTCCGACGCACAAGACCCTTACGCCTATACCCCGAAGGCCTTAGAAGCCGCTGCCCAGAACCATTGGCAGCGAACCCGCGCTTTTGAAGTGAAAGAAGACTCGCCCAAGCCAAAGTATTTTTGTCTTTCGATGTTGCCGTATCCATCGGGCGCGTTGCATATGGGGCATGTTCGCAATTACACCATTGGCGATGTGGTCAGCCGCTACAAGCGCATGTGTGGTTTCAATGTATTGCAACCGATGGGTTGGGACGCGTTTGGCCTGCCTGCGGAAAATGCCGCGATTAAAAATAATACGGCGCCAGCAGTATGGACTTATAAAAACATCGACCACATGCGCGAGCAATTAAAAGCGCTGGGTTATGCAGTTGACTGGACCCGCGAATTTGCCACCTGCAAACCTGATTACTACAAACACGAACAAGCCATGTTCACGCGCCTATTCAAAAAAGCCATTGTCTATCGTAAAAATTCAGTGGTGAACTGGGACCCGGTTGATCACACCGTGTTAGCGAACGAGCAGGTGATTGATGGTCGCGGTTGGCGCAGTGGCGCGTTGGTGGAAAAACGCGAAATTCCGCAATGGTTTTTGAAAATCACCGATTACGCGCAGGAATTACTCGATGGCTTGGACACGCTTGATGGCTGGCCGGATTCGGTCAAAACCATGCAGCGCAACTGGATTGGTCGTAGTGAAGGTTTGGAAATAAATTTTGCCGTTGAAGGCGCAACCACTCTCACCGTTTTTACCACGCGTCCCGATACCTTGATGGGCGTAACGTATCTGGCAGTCGCTGCCGAACACCCCTTGGCTTTGCAAGCTTCAAAATCGAATCCGACTTTGGCAGCCTTCATTGAAGAATGTCGACACGGCGGTGTTGCCGAAGCCGATGTTGAAACACAGGAAAAGAAAGGCTGCTTCACGGGGGTATTCGCCATTCATCCGATCAGTGGTGAAAAGGTGCCGGTCTGGGTCGCCAATTTTGTGCTGATGAATTACGGCACCGGTGCCGTGATGGCGGTGCCGGGGCATGATCAGCGTGATTTTGAATTTGCGCATAAATATGCTTTGCCCATCAAGCAAGTCATTGCCTTTGCAAACGAAAGCTATGACGTGAATCAGTGGCAGGATTGGTATTCGGACAAAACGCATGCGGATATGCGCGTGGTGAATTCCGGTGCAATCGACGGTCTGAATTTCAAAGACGCTTTCAACAAAATTGCCGAGATTTTGCAAACGATGTCGAAAGGTAATCTTCGCGTCAATTTTCGCTTACGTGACTGGGGTGTAAGCCGCCAGCGTTATTGGGGTTGTCCGATTCCAATAATTTATTGCACTCAATGTGGCGCAGTGCCCGTGCCAGAAGAGCAACTGCCAGTCGTACTGCCCGAAGACGTTGAGTTCTCCGGCACCAATTCACCGATTAAATCGAATCCCGAATGGCGTAAAACTACCTGCCCGCAATGCGGCGGTACAGCGGAACGTGAAACCGATACTTTCGATACCTTTATGGAGTCGAGTTGGTATTACGCGCGCTACACCTCGCCCGGTGCGAATGATCTGGTCGATGAACGTGCCAATTACTGGTTGCCGGTAGATCAATATATCGGCGGCATTGAACACGCCATCATGCATCTGATGTATTTCCGTTTTTATCACAAGCTCATGCGTGACGCCGGCTTGGTAAAAACCGACGAGCCCGCGACAAATTTATTGTGTCAGGGCATGGTGATTGCCGATACTTACTATCGGGACTCGGGACTCGGGACTGGATAAATCCGGCGGACGTGGAAGTTCAACTCGACGATAAGGGAAGAGCGATCAGCGCGATTTCAACATTAGACGGTCAGCCGGTACTGATCGGTGGCACCGAAAAAATGTCAAAGTCGAAAAATAACGGCGTCGATCCGCAAATCATGGTCGATAAATTTGGTGCCGATACCGTTCGTCTATTTTCGATGTTTGCCGCACCACCCGAGCAGAGTCTCGATTGGAACGAGCAAGGCGTTGAAGGCATGGCGCGTTTCCTGCGTCGCGTTTGGGTGCAAGTACAAAAACATATTGCCGATGGTCCGGTAGATAAAATCGATTTGCCGCAGCTGAGCGTTGTACAAAAAAACATGCGCCGCCAATTGCATGAAACCATCCAGAAAGTAGGTGACGATTACGGCCGCCGCTACACCTTCAATACCGCGATTGCCGCGGTAATGGAATTCATGAATGCCTTATCCAAGTTTGATGACAGCAGTGCCAATGGTCGCGCCTTGAAACAGGAAGCCTATGAAGCGGTTACTTTGCTGTTGAACCCGATCACGCCGCACACCTCGCATGCATTGTGGCAAGCGCTGGGGCATGCAGAAACGACGCTGGAAGATAAGCCGTTTCCAAAAGTAGATACGGAAGCATTGACGCGCGACAGCGTGAAATTGGCCGTGCAAGTCAATGGTAAATTGCGTGCCACCATTGAAGTGGCGGTGACAACATCGAAAGAAGAGATTGAGCGGTTAGCGAAAGCCGAACCCAATGTCGAGAAACATATCGAAGCCACGACGGTGAAGAAAATCATCATCGTCCCGGGTAAAATCGTCAATATCGTGGTCGGCTAAGCCATATACAAGGAATGAATGCAATGAAACCAATACTAATGCTCGGCGTTTTAATAATCAGCCTTTCGGCCTGTGGTTTTCATCCGCGCGGTAATTTTGCAATACCCGATTCCATTGGCGCGGTGCAAGTGACCAATGCCGATACTTACAGCGCATTAACCGATGGCCTGCAAAGCAGTATCGATCGTGCGAACGCCAATAAAGCCGGTAACGGTGCAGGTACGGCCACGCTGAAAATTCATTCGGAAAGCTGGAACACTGCGCCGCTGGCGATTGATGAATTTGCCCAGGTGCGTGAATACATCACCCGCTATAAAGTAGATTTTGATTTAACCGCCGCCGACGGCAGTGTGCTGCTGGAAAAACAGGCCATTGAACTCTCGCGCGAATACACCTACGACATTAATGTGGCCGTGGGTAATCCCGCCGAACAGGAAGTGATCCAGCGCGAACTGCGCCGCGATATGCAGGCCGCAATTATTCGTCGGATGGATATTGTGTTGCGCAGAAAAAAATAAAATCCCTAGGCGGCCGCTAGCGGGCGACATATTCTTAATCGTAGGAGGCCGCTAGCGGGCGACGTCTTCGGCCCAACAGTTCGGGCCCAAGAGCCTGCCCCGATGAAAATCGGGGGCCCTCCTACAAACCACTTTTTCATTCAAAGATCCAAGGCATCGCTTTAATGGAATTAAAATTCGACCGCTTTGAACGGCAACTGGCTTCCGAACCCCTGAAGCCGGTGTATTTGATTGCCGGTAGCGAACCTTTGCTCGTGCAGGAAGCTGCCGATGCGATCCGTGCAAAGGCAAAAGTAGAAGGCTATAGCGAGCGTGAAATTCTGGATGCCGACAATTCTTTTGATTGGCAATTATTAACCGGCGGCATGGCAAATCTTAGTCTGTTTGCTACCCGTCGCTTGTTTGATTTACGTCTGCCGACCGGCAAGCCCGGTAAAAGCGGCAGCGAAGAAATCCAGAACTTTTGCAATCATCCACCGGACGATACCGTGCTGCTGATTACCAGCCAGGAATGGAGCAAAAGTCATGCCGGTAAATGGAGCGAAGCCATTGCCCGTGTCGGCCATGTGTTGCCGATCTGGCCGATAAAAGAACACGAGCGCGAAGACTGGCTGCAACGTCGTTTGCGTAGTCGCGGCTTACAAGCCAGTGCTGCTGCCATTCAAGTATTAAGTGATCGCGTCGAAGGCAATTTGCTGGCGGCCGCACAGGAAATCGACAAGCTCGCATTGCTGGCACCGAATTCAAAAATTGAAGCCGACGACATGAATCGTTTCGTGGCGGATTCCTCCCGCTTCGATGTGTTTCGTCTGCTCGAAACCGCGCTTTCCGGCGATGCCGCCCGGGTCGCAAAAATATTAGCGGCCTTGAAAGCAGAAGGCGACCAAGTGCCGGGCTTAATGCCGATGGTGGCGATGGATATTCTAAAAATCTGCCAGCTTGCACGTGTTCAAGCCACTGGCGGCAACGTGATGAACGCGATGCGCGAAGCGCGAATTTGGGATAGCAAACAAGCACTTTACAAACGTGCCATGGATCGACATAAAGCAGGCCGTTGGGAAATTTTTGCTGCTGAATGTGGACGCATTGATCGTGTTGCAAAAGGCCGCGATAGTGGCGATGCATGGCTGATGTTTGAAAGATTGCTGATCGCTGTTGCGGAACCCAGGGCGCGTGGCTTGATTGCTTGATGGAGATCAAATGAGCTTGCGAATTTGCTACGGCGGTACTTTTGATCCGGTCCATGACGGACATATTGCCGTCGCCGGTTTCGCCCAAAGTATTTTCAATGCCGATGTTTATTTTGTTCCATCGGCAGACCCGCCGCATCGAAAAAAACCATTGGCAACTGCACAGCAACGTGCCGATATGTTGCAAATCGCGATTAATGATCGGCCGCGGTTTTTTCTGGATACGCGTGAATTGCAGCGTGCAAAACCTTCTTATACAGTCGATACGCTTCGCCAATTACGGGCTGAAATCGGCAATGAAATTCCACTGGCCTGGTTAATCGGCGCCGACGCTTTTGCCCAATTACACACTTGGCACGAATGGGAAGCTTTACTGGATTTAGCGCATTTCATCGTTGCTGTGAGACCGGGTTATTCGATGCAGTCGCCGGATTTCTCGATAAACCAGCGTTTATGCGATGCTGCCGATCAGCTTAAAGTCAGTCCCGCAGGCCTGGTTTTTAGCCTGCAATGCCCGCCGCAACGCGAGTCCGCGAGCGCCATTCGCCATGCTTTTGCCGCAGGAGATGCGCCAATGGGCCTGAATCCGGCGGTTCAGGCCTATATTATAGAACATGGCCTTTACCCGAAAGCCTTATAATCACCGCCATTCACCTGCCACGAGATAGTGCTTTGAGCTCACAAGCCCACGTAATTAAAACCAAAATGCCGAATCCGGCACCGTCGCCCGAAGATTTGTTGAAACAAGTACACGCGGCCATCGAAGAAATGAAAGCAAAAGATGCCATCGAAATCGATGTGCGCGGAAAAACTTCGATTGCTGATTTTCTGGTCGTCGTTTCCGGTACCTCCACCCGCCATGTCAAATCGATTGCCGACGAAGTCGTGCAGTTCGCAAAAAAATGCGGCGTCATGCCCTTGGGTGTGGAAGGCGAACGCGAAGCCGAATGGGTATTGGTCGATTTAGGCGATGTCATCGTTCATGTCATGCTGCCGCGCGTACGCGAGTTCTATGCACTTGAGCGCTTGTGGACCGTTGGCGACCAACCACCTGACGACGAAATTTAATTGTTACTTGTAGGAGCGGTGGTTTTTAACAATCGAAGGGTTGGTCAAGCCGCGAAAAACCTGCGACGTTGCCTTCGTAGGAGCGGTGTCAGCCGCGAAAAATCTGCGACGCTGTAGATGAAATACGAAGTAAATAATTTCCTTCTGTCGCCGATATTCAATATGCACTGTGACATTCGCGGCTGACACCGCTCCTACGGGGGTATTGCATGAAAGCCAAACTTATCGCCGTCGGTGAACGTGCACCTTCCTGGGTCGCTGAAGGTTTTGCCGAATATCAAAAACGCTTATCGCATAACTTGCCGCTTGAATTAGTGGAAGTGGCGCCCGGTATTCGCGGCAAAGGTCGTGATGCCGTTCGTGCCACCTTTGATGAAGGCCAGCGAGTGATTGCCGCCTATCCAAAAAACGCCCATATCATTGCACTCGATGGTCGCGGCAAATTGCATACTTCCGAACAACTTGCCCAACGCCTTGAGTTTTGGCGCCAGCAAGGCCGCGATCTGGTTTTCCTGATTGGCGGGCCCGAAGGGCATTCACCTGAAGTCATGGCCACTGCAAGCGAAACTTGGTCACTCGGCCCGCTGACTCTGCCACATATGCTGGTTCGCCTTGTGCTCGCCGAGCAAATTTATCGCGCGCAGAGTTTGCTCTCGAATCATCCGTATCACCGCGCGTAATGTTTTGCTTCTGCATAGCGCGCCTGTGGCGTAACATCGAAAGAATGCGCGCAATCCGGCCTATATTTTAAGCATGTGATATGAAATTTTCAGCTTACATAATTTGAAGTGGGTAATAGCTATTTATTAATGGCGCCGTTGAAGAAAAATGCCGTATTTATTTTGCACCACGTAATACAGTGCAAATTTCGGATTAATTTCTTCGTTAGGTGCAGGTCGGGCCTAGAAGATCGGGCCTAGAAGGCCCTCCTACGTAGGAGGGCCTTCTAGGCCCGATTACTTCAAGATTGCCTTACCCTACGGGATCGCAATTATTTTTCAAAGACAATCAAGGCTGTTTTGTCGGTATCGAATTCTTGCAAGCTGCCATACTGCAAATCAATTTTCTTAATGCCGGATTAGCCTGCGTCAAATAATGAAAAATCACGTTTTGCTCGACAGTGCCGTGGACCGCTTCTGCGCCGGGACCACGCGCCCAGATTCCAACATCTTCACCGCCGTGGGTTTCACTGCCAAGCGGGATGGCCGCTTCTTGCATGAAGTCATGGTCTTCGGTATCAACATTGCGCAAATCCGGTCGGCCACTAGACGTTTGTACACCCGACATCAGATGTGGAAATTTTTTGATGCCTTCTTTTTGCTGATCGCTAGCACCGGTATAACCCGGGCCGTTAGCGTAGCTTAATGTGGTGTAAGGCAGACCGGCTGCATCAAGTGCGTAGCCATTGATCGGCCCTTCGCCACTGGCGCCAACCACTTTGCCAAGAATTGGATTGCCGCGCGCAGGGTAGCCAGCAAACGTCATGGTGTGTGAGTGATCGGCCGTCACAATAATCAGAGTGTCTGCAGCTGATGTCATCGTCATGGCGGTACGAACAGCATCAGAGAAAGCCACGGTATCGGTCAACGCACGGAAGGCATTTCCCGAGTGATGGGCATGATCAATACGACCACCTTCGACCATCAGAAAAAAGCCCTTCGGATTATTTTTAAGTACCGTAATCGCCGCGCGCGTCATGTCGGCAAGGCTGGGTTCGCCGGCGCGGTCTTTTGCGCGATCGGTTTCAAAATTCATATGGCCCGGTTCAAACAAGCCGAGCAAATGCCTTGTCTTTTTGAGGTCAAGTGAATCGAGTTGAGTCTTGTTCCAAACGTATTGATGGTCAGGCGATTTTTTTTGCCATTCCGCAATCAGGTTTCGGTTGTCCAAACGCGCGCCAAAATATTCGGTGTATTCGGGATCGTCGGCACCGGCGGCAAGAAAATGCTGACGGCCGCCACCAAGCGCCACTTCAATGCCATTGCCCAGATTAAAATCAATCAATTGTTGTGCAATATCCCTACATCCGGCCGCTTTGTTCGCTTCGGTGAGTTCGCTGTCATTTTCCCAATTACGTTCGGGCGTATGCGCATACGTAGCCGCTGGCGTGGCATGAGTGATAGCGGTGGTAGTGACCACGCCGGTCGAAAGGCCTGCCATCTCTGCGAGCTCCAGCGCGGTGGTAAGTTTTGCATTCTTGCTACTTTCACAATTATCACGATTCGCGGTTTGGTCAATGCTTAAAAAGCCCATCTTGGTTTTTACGCCGGTAATCATGGCGGTCATGGTGCCGGCGGAATCGGGTGTTTGGCTGTCGGTATTAAAAGTTTTAGAGAAGCCGGTATAAGGCATGGTTTCAAAGCTTAATAAATTTTCTTCGCCACTCATTCCCTTGAGTTGGCCTTCGTAAATTCGCGAGGCCGCAACGGTCGGCAGGCTCATGCCGTCACCAACAAACAAAATAATATTTTTCGCTTTGGCTTTGGCTGATCCATGTTCAATGGCTGTGGCGGCCCCCTTGGCGAACCATTGGGCCGGGCTTTCGCTGGGAACTTGAAGGACTTTCCGGGGTCTGCTTTGGGTGTTGTCATCGGCCTGTGCCGAAGACTGGCTCAAAACCCCTGCAATACAGACGCTAAGGGCGGCCGTTGTTATCATCAATCGCATAGTGCTCTCCTAATGCCGTCATTATCGCTTATTCCGTTGCATTTTCATTGCACCCTGCCGGTTTGCCGCATATGCAGCTATCCTTAGCAGATGCTCTATCTTGCCTCGCAATCTCCCCGCCGCCGTGAACTGCTGGATCAAATCGGCATTAGCTTTGGCATTCTTGAAGTCAATGTGCCCGAGCAGCGTTTGCCCGGTGAGCCGCCCGTGGACTACGTGAGCCGGGTGGCACGCGAAAAAGCCGGCGCTGGTTTGCTGCAAGTGATGACTAATAATTCTGCACTTGTATTGGGCGCCGATACCGAAGTGGTGCTTGACGATGTGGTGTATGGCAAGCCTGCCGATGCCGAAGACGCCGCGCGTATGTTGCGTGAATTGTCGGGAAAAACCCATCGGGTTATTTCCGCCGTCTGGTTATTGAATGCGGGTAACGAGCAACACGTTATTAGCGAATCTTTAGTGCGCTTCAAAACATTAAGCGATGAAGAGATTGCGCGTTACGTTTTATCAAAAGAATGTTTTGGCAAAGCCGGTGCCTATGCCATCCAGGGCCGCGCCGCCAGTTTTATCGAGCACCTTAATGGCAGCCATTCCTGCGTGATGGGGTTGCCTTTATTTGAAACTTCGCAATTACTTAAAAAATTTGGAATGATTGTATGAGCGAAGAAATACTGATCAACGTCACTCCGCGCGAGACCCGCGTGGCCGTGGTCGAAAACGGCATGTTGCAAGAATTGCATATTGAACGCAGTTCCAAACGCGGCGTTGTCGGCAATGTTTATAAAGGCCGTGTGCAACGTGTTATGCCGGGCATGCAGGCGGCATTTGTCGATATTGGTCTGGAGCGCGCAGCCTTTTTACATGCCTCCGACATTATGCGTTTGCCGCAAGTGTCACCAGAAGAAAGCGAAGAACCCGCAGCCCCCGCAACGCCGGTGCCGCCACCTTTGATCACCTCGTTGGTGCACGAAGGCCAGGACATTATCGTACAAGTATTGAAAGACCCGATTGGCAGCAAGGGGGCACGGCTCACCACGCAAATCAGTATTCCTTCACGTTTTTTAGTATTGCTGCCTTATTCAAAAGTGATTGGCGTATCGGCGCGCATTGAAGACGAAGTTGAACGCGCACGTTTGAAAACCCTGATGGGCGAATTGGTCAATGGTTCCGGTCTGGGTTATATCGTGCGGACCAATGCCGATAGCCAGGCATCGGAGTCACTGGCAGAAGATGTCGATTATCTAAGGCGCGCCTGGAAAATTATCCAGGACTCCAGCACCGGCAGCGTTGTTGGTCAGCGCATATACGAAGATTTGTCCTTGCCCTTGCGCGCAGTCCGCGATTTGATGCGCAAGGATGTCGATAAAGTGCGCGTCGATTCACGCGAAACCTATGAGCGCTTGGTCAAGTTCGTTCAGCAATTCATGCCCGATTGGGTCGAGCGGGTAGAACATTACGCCGGTGAACGACCTATTTTCGATTTGTATGGAGTGGAAGATGAAATTCAGCGCGCCATGCAAAAACAAGTGCCGCTTAAATCCGGTGGTTACCTGGTGATTGATCAAACCGAAGCCATGACCACGATTGATGTGAATACCGGCTCGTTTCTTGGTCAGCGTAATCTGGAAGAGACCGTCTATCGCACCAATCTTGAAGCCGCGCAATCGGTGGCGCGTCAATTAAGGCTGCGAAATTTAGGCGGTATTATTATTATCGATTTTATCGACATGACCGATGACGAACATAAGCGTCAAGTGTTGCGCACCCTGGAAAAAGGTTTGCTGCGCGACCATGCCAAAACCACGGTATATGATTTCTCGCCATTGGGTTTGGTGGAAATGACCCGCAAGCGCACCACCGAAAGTTTGGAACGGCAATTATGCGAGCCCTGCCATGAATGTAGCGGACGTGGCAGTTTAAAAACATCGGAAACGATTATTTATGAAATTTTCCGTGAAATTACCCGTGCCGTGCGCCAGTTTGAAGCCTCGCAATTATTGGTTATTGCTTCACCGATCGTGGTGACAAAAATTACCGATGAAGAATCGGCCGCTGTTGCCGAACTGGAAGAATTTCTGGGCAAAAGTATTCGCTTCCAATCCGACGACCAATATTCGCAGGAACAATTCGACGTGGTGCTGCTGTAAATCATGGCAACTGCAATGAAACGCCGGTTTCGCCATGCGCGCCGCATTACCGGTTACAGCGGATTGGTGCTACTTATTTTTCTTGCTGTTGTGGTGGGTTTATTGAATCAGGCGCTGCCCTGGGTTGAAAAACATCCCGAGCAAATTAAAAGTTGGTTGACGCAACGCATTGGCGAGCCGGTGAGTTTTTCCAAAGCGAAAGGCGAATGGACTCGTCGTGGCCCGGTGTTTACCCTTGACGACTTGCGTGTAGGCGAAGGTGATCAAACACTTAAAGTAGGACGCGCCGATTTATTGATTGCGATTTATTCCGGCATGCTGCCCGGTGAACCGTTGACTGAATTGAAGATCAACCAATTATCTTTGCAATTAGTGCAGACAGAAGATTTGCGTTGGACGCTAAAAGGATTGCCGGGACAAGCCGACCCTAATATCGACCCGCTCGAAAAACTTGAGGGTTTTGGCGAGTTGCAAATTGAAAAAGCGGCGCTCGGTATTCACGCGCCACGCTATCAATTGAATGTTGATATTCCACGCGTCGATTTGCGTCTTCGGGTATCCAATAAGCGTATCAAAGTAGGCGTGTCGGCTTGGGCTTCGACTAACAGCGCGCCATTGAGCGCGGTGGTGGATTTGTCGCGCAGCCAATATGACGGCACCGTGTGGGTTGGTGGCAAGAATCTGGATATGAAAGACTGGTCGCCCTTATTAAAAGCGACCGGCATTATTCTGAAGAATGGTGAAGGCGAAGCAAACGCTTGGGCAAATTTAAAAAACCAGCGTGTTACCAGTTTGCAAACCCAGGCTGACCTGAAAAATATCCAGATTGTCTCAAGTAAATTAATCACACTGGACAAGGCCAATGCTATTTCGCCGGATGCGAAATTTGATCGACTTGAAGTAGCGGCCAAGTGGTTTGAACAAAAAAATGGCTGGCAATTTACGGCACCGGTATTGCGTTTTCATCGTGATAATAAAGTAGCGTCGCTCGATGGCTTGCTGATTGCCGGTGGTGAAAATATTATTTTGCGTGCACCGCAAATTGACTTGCAGCCTGCATTCACCTTGTTGTCGTTGACCGATCAACTGCCCGTAGCATTGAGGCAATGGTTAGTTCAGGCTTCACCCACAGCACAACTGAGCGATGTCGATTTGCAAGGCTCACGTAACGGCCCTTGGAAAGGCTCGGTTGTCGTTCATGATTTGAATATTGAACCGGCAGGTTCACGCCCAGGCTTGCATGGTTTGAATGGCCGCTTGCAAATGGACGGGCAGGGCGGTGTGTTTGAAATCGACTCCAAGCCCGTCCAGTTGATATGGCCGGTCGGCCTTCGACAAAATCTAGATTTAACTCTCAATGGTAGTCTGGCTTTTTGGCGCGATGCGGAAATCTGGACCGTTGGCACCAGCGCCTTACAAATCAGTGGGCCGGATATTGGCCTGAAAACACGATTTCAAATAGGTTTTCAAGGCAATGGTACGGCGCCAACGCTGGATTTAGCAGCAGACTTGCAGCCAGCGAATTTCACCCAGGCAAAAAAATTCTGGATATTGCACAAGATGCCGCCATCCACCATTAAATGGCTGGACGATGCGCTGATAAAAGGCGATGTATTAGATGGCCGTATTGTGATGGCGGGTGATCTGGATGATTGGCCATTTAGAAATAAGGAAGGTGTTTTTGATGCACGCGCGCGTATTCGTAACGCGCAAATAAAATTTCATCCCGAATGGCCGGTTGCGCAGCCGCTTGATATTGACGTGGCATTCGATGGCCCGGGTTTGAGTTTGGTCGGCACCGGTGTGCTCATGAATAATAAAATCACCAAGGTCACCGGCGGCATTAAAGATTTTGCCGCGCCGCTGCTTGATCTTGATATTGTGACCATTAGCAAAGCGGAAAATTTGCGTACTTTGGTACTGGCCAGTCCGCTGCAAAAAAAATACGGCGAACATGTTAGAGCGGGTACTGCCAACGGCTTGGCTGAGCTTGCCTTGAATCTTCAAATTCCCTTGAAGAAAGAGTTGGGCGAAACAAAAATGACCGGCACGCTGGATTTGAAAAATGCAGCACTGTCTGATTCACGTTGGAATATTGCGTTTACACAAGTAACAGGCCGCACGCGTTTTGATCAAAGCGGCTTTGCCACCGAAAACCTGAAAGTACTATTTGATAAACGACCAGCAGTATTTAATTTGTCGGTCGGCAGTTTTACCAAAGACAGCAAGCTTGCAGCCATCGCTGCTTTGGACGGCAATTTAAGCAGTCAGAGTTTACTCAGTCGTTATGAAAACATCGCATGGCTTAAACCTTATTTAGAAGGCAGCAGTAACTGGTCGGTGCGCGTGAATATTCCCAATAGTGAGAACGGAAAAACGCTTCCGTCCCAACTCAGCTTGAGCTCGGATTTAGTCGGCACCCAAATCGACTTGCCTGCGCCCTTGAATAAAACGACATCGCAAAGTCTGCCATTACAAATTAATAGTACGATTCCACTTGAGCAGGGTTTTATCGTCTTGCGTTACGGCAATGTGCTGCATATGCGAGCAGCACAAAAAGCCAAGCAGCCGATGAATGGCCTGCTGCAGTTTGGCGGTGAAGCAGGAACCATCTTGCCCACAAAAGGCCTTTCTGCGCGCGGAAAAGTCAATGTTTTAGATGCCGCTGGCTGGATGGCATTTGCCAGTGGTGGCGAGGGTGCATCGGGCTTGAATGAAGTCAATTTGATCGCCGAAAAACTGCTTTTCCTGGATCAACCATTTGCCAATAGCAAATTATTATTGAACAAGACCAATGCCGGTACTCGTTTGCAAATTGAGGGTATTGGCATTGAGGGTAGTGTTGATATTGCCGCCGACAGCAAGAATGGTGTGCTCGGTCGTTTCAGTAAGTTGTATATGCAAGGTGCTGTCACGCCACCAGCAACAGTGCCGCCAGTAGCCACAAAAATTGCGGTCGAAACCGATCCATCGAAAGTGCCATCGCTTAAATTCAATATTGACGATTTGCGTGTCGGTGCGTCGCAACTAGGGAAAACCGATCTGCAAACGACGCAAACCGTTAATGGTATGCGCATTGATCGCTTCGTCACCAAATCGAAAAATTTCAGTATCAATGCCGCGGGCGACTGGATAAAAACAGCTTCCGGGTCGCGTTCCAATTTGAAGCTCGATTTCAGCACCGACAGCCTGGGTAAAATGCTGGACGGCTTAGGCTTTGTCGGCATGATTCAAAACGGCAAAACCAAAGCTTCCTTGAATGCGTCGTGGCCTGGTTCACCCGGTGCCATCAGCTTGGGCAATATCAACGGTAATTTAAAAGTCGAAGTCGGTGAAGGTCGTTTGCTGGATGTAGAGCCGGGGGGGTCCGGTCGCATCCTGGGTTTGATTAGTCTGGCGGAAATACCAAGACGCCTGAGTCTGGATTTCAGTGATTTTTTTTCCAAGGGTTTTTCCTTTAATACCATGCAAGGCGATATCGCATTTGCCGATGGTTTGGCGAGCACCAAAAATTTACGCATTAATGGCCCGGCCGCAGAAATCAAAGTGAGCGGTACCGCCGATATACGCAAGCAGGAATATGATCAAAGAATCGAAGTCTTGCCTAAAGCCGGTGGCCTACTACCAGCACTAGGAATGTTAACGGCCGGGCCAGCAGGGGCTGCGGTCGGTATGGCGGCGCAGGCGGTTCTGCAAAAACCATTAAAGCAAACCGCGCGCACGGTTTATCATGTGACCGGCCCTTGGAAAAAGCCCAAGGTCGATGTGGTTGAAAAAGGCCCTGCCAAATCTTCAAATACCAATAAACCCGCTACTGTCGGTCCCTAACTAAGTCACATCCAGTGAAATACAGTGAGATAAAAAATGAGTGATTCTTTAAGTCTGGTTCAATCGCGATTACTGTCACCGACCAATATGCTGCTGTCGGATTTGGATGCGGCATTTTCTACGCTGATGGGTCCAGGTGTCGATTTTGGTGATCTGTATTTTCAACATAGCCGCCGTGAAAATTGGACGGTGGAAGACGGCATCGTGAAAGACGGCGCACATTCAATTGAACAAGGCGTTGGGGTCCGCGCCATCAGCGGTGAAAAAACCGGCTTCGCGTATTCTGATGATATTCGCAGTGAGGCATTAATTCAGTCAGCAAGTGCCGCCCGCGCCATTAGCCGCGACGGCTCGCAGTCGAATGCCGGTCAGCGCATCGTAGTGCCGGGTCGCGAGTTATATGCACCGATTGATCCAATTGAAATGATGTGGCCTGAAACTAAAATCAATATTCTTCGCGAGATTGATGTTTTCATTCGCGCGCAAGATCCACGCGTGAAGCAAGTCATCGTGAGTTTGGCCGGTGCCGTTGATACGATTTTGATTGCACGCAGTGACGGTATTCTGGCATCGGATATTCGCCCTTTGGTGCGTTTCAATGTGCAGGTCATCGTCGAAGAAAACGGACGTCGTGAATCGGGTTATGCCGGTGGTGGCGGACGTTTTGACTATGAGGAATTATTTTCAAATTCGCGCCCACAGGAAATTGCCAAGGAAGCCTTGCGACAAGCCTTGGTAAATCTTGATGCCGATGACGCACCCGCAGGCACCATGACGGTTGTACTCGGCCCGGGTTGGCCCGGCGTGTTGTTGCATGAAGCCGTGGGGCATGGCCTGGAAGGTGATTTCAATCGCAAAGGCACTTCGGTGTATGCCGGAAGAATTGGTGAGCGTGTAGCTGCGCCGGGTGTCACGATTGTCGATGACGGCACACTATCGGGGCGTCGTGGTTCGCTGAATATTGATGATGAAGGCACACCGACACAATGCACGACCTTGATTGAGGACGGTATTTTGCGTGGCTACATGCAAGACAGTTTGAATGCACGTTTGATGGGTGTTGCGCCGACCGGTAATGGCCGCCGCGAAAGTTTCGCCAATATCACGATGCCGCGAATGACCAATACTTATATGTTGGCCGGTAATTATCCGGCGGAAGAAATTATTGCCTCCGTCAAGAAAGGTTTGTATGCCCCGAATTTCGGCGGTGGCCAAGTCGATATTACCTCGGGCAAGTTTGTGTTCTCTGCCAGCGAAGCGTATTTAATTGAAGACGGAAAAATTACCCGTCCGGTCAAAGGCGCCACACTCATTGGCAACGGCCCGGAAACCATGACTCGTGTCAGCATGATTGGTAATGATTTAAAACTCGACGCCGGCGTCGGTGTCTGCGGCAAAGACGGCCAAAGTGTGCCGGTGGGTGTAGGCCAACCCACATTGAAAATTGATGCGATGACGGTGGGTGGTACGCAGGCTTAAAAATATCCATGGGTGCTAGGTAGGGTGGATCCCACCGCTCTTTGGTGGAATCCACAAAACACCACCGTAATCTCACAATGGTATTCGTCAAACAACATCGCAAGCTGTGGTGAAATCACAAACGGCGCACACGCCTTATTGTGGTTCCACCCTACAATTCATGATCGTCTTGGTGATCACTCATCAACCCACGCAGCTCGCGAAATAGATCGCGAAAAGCATGCGGTGCTTTGTTCTTTAATTTTTCTTCTTTGGCATTGCGGGCCAATTGTCGTAAGTGTTGGCGGTCTGCCGAGGGAAATTCATTGAGTAATTCTGCCAATGCAGCATCGCCTTCTTCAATCAGGCGGTCACGCCAGGCTTCAACACGATGCAGCGAAGCAGTTTCCTGGCGTGAAATACTTTTATCAAAATCCAGCGCGGCGCGTATTGCGACCAACACGTCATCGTCCTGGCGACGCAGCTGTTTGGCAAGAAATTGCATTTGACGCTTGCGGGCAATTTGCGAGGTAATTTTTTTCGAGGCGAGCGTTAAATCTACCAGCTCGGCGCTCATGGGTAATTGCAAAATACGCGAATCATTTTGTTCAATCATCTTGCTGGCAAGCTCGAGCACCGCCAGCGCTTCACGGCGTTCTTCGCTGCGACTGGGGCCTAAATACTCGCCCGATTCTTCATCTACACCGCGCATATGGGTTCTCGTAACTACCAGAATGTTGCATAGTATGCGGATGAATACACTTATCGACAAATCCCGAACAAATTCCCATTCACAAGGCGAACAAGCCGATTATCTGAGCGAGCTCGCTGAGCAGGTTCTGGGCCTTTGCCGGCAGCAGGGCGCTAGCGAGGCAGAAGTGTCGCTGAGCGAAGACAGCGGGCTATCTGTGAACGTGCGCATGGCCGAAGTAGAAACCGTTGAACGCACACAGGATCGCGGTGTAGCGGTGACGGTCTATTTCGATCAACGCAAGGGCACCGCCAGCACCGCCGACATTCAGCTGAGCAGCTTGAAAGCCACGGTGGAACAAGCCTGCGCCATTGCGCAATTTACCGAAAAAGACACCGCGTCCGGCTTGGCAGAGCGTGATCGCATGGCGAGCGTTTTTCATGATCTGGATTTGTGGCATCCGCACGCAGTCTCTGCCGATCAAGCGGTCGAAATGGCATTGCAAACCGAAGCAGCCGGTCGCGATTTTGATAAACGCATTTCAAATTCCGATGGTGCCAGTATGGGTTTTGGCGACAGCGTTGCGGTGTACGCCAATAGCCACGGCTTCAATGCCGCTGAGCGGAGCACACATTTTTCACTGAGCTGTTCCTTGATTGCCGGTGCCAACGATGCCATGCAACGTGATTACTGGTATTCCAGTGCATTGCGTTATTGTGATCTTGAAGCCGCCAATAGCATAGGCAAGCACGCCGCAGAACGCACGATTCGCCGCCTGAATCCACGCAGTGTCGATACCGGAAATTACCCGGTATTATTTTCTTCCGAAACCGCACGCAGTTTAATCGGTCATTTTCTTGGCGCGGTTTCCGGTGCCTCGCTTTATCGGCGGGCGAGTTTTTTACTGGACTCGATTGATACCCAAATTTTTCCGCAATGGTTTTCCTTGTTGGAACAACCGCATATTCCGCGTGGACTACGTTCGGCCAATTTTGATGCCGAAGGGGTGGCAACCCGCGACCAATATCTGATCGAAAACGGCGTGCTGCAACATTACTTGCTGGGAAGTTATTCGGCGCGCAAATTGGGTCTGCAAAGCAGTGGTAATGCCAGTGGCGTCCACAATCTTGATGCCAGCGCGAATGCCGGTGATTTAAACGCCATTCTGCGCAGTATGGGTCGCGGTTTGCTAGTGACCGAATTAATGGGGCAGGGCGTCAATGGTATTACCGGCGATTATTCGCGCGGTGCTGCGGGTTTCTGGGTCGAGGGTGGCGAAATCCAGTATCCCGTCGATGAAATCACTATTGCCGGTAATTTGAAGACCATGTTCCAAGCCATTGAAGCGGTGGGCTCGGATGTCGATACCCGTTCGCATATCCGCACAGGCTCGATTTTAATCGGAAATATGACAGTCGCCGGCGAGGCTTGACTTGACAGTTCTCCTTGCGGGAGCGACATTTAGCTGCTGGCGCAAGACCGCGCCCTAATTGGGGGAAGACCGATGAGTGAAGTAAGTCAAGACGATAAAACAATGGGCATGATTGCCCACCTTTCCGGCATTATTACCGGGTTTATTGGTCCGCTGGTTATCTGGCTAATCAATAAAGACAAGTCGGATAAGACTTGGGTAATCGAAGAAGCGAAAGAAGCATTGAACTTTCAAATCACGGTTGCTATCGCGATGATGATTTCTATCGCACTCATGGCTGTTTTGATCGGCTTGCTTTTGGCGCCGGTGGTCGGAATTGGTGCCCTTGTGTTGGCAATTATGGCTGGCTTGAAAGCCAATAGCGGTGAAAGCTATCGTTACCCGTTCACACTGCGCTTGATCAAATAAGCGTCCAGTATTTATTAAAAAAGCCCGGTTCGCCGGGCTTTTTTATATCTTGAATTGAATGCGGCATACCCGATGCAATTTGAAGCGCTCATGCGCAAACATAAACGCAGACGCATTCTTGACATGTCGTCCTTGAGCATGCAGATTGTGGTCTTGATTAAACACTATAGGCAATGCAATGATTGATAATGAACCTGGTTCAACGCCCCCAGTTCCACCACAAAATATAGAGCCGCCGGTAGCTGGAGTGCCATCAGCAGAAGAAAGACAGTGGGCAATGTTCGCTCATCTTTCGGCATTGGCAGGCGCTGTGCTCTCTTCAGCGTTTGGTGGATGGGGAACCTTTATTGGGCCGTTAATTATTTGGCTTATCAAAAAAGACACCATGCCATTTGCGGCCAGCCAGGCCAAAGAAGCACTGAACTTTAATATCACGGTGTCTGCCATTTTTCTGGCGTTAGTGATTCTTACAATAATCACCTTCGGAATAGGTGCCTTGCTTGCCGTGCCGGTAATGCTGGTGGTGGGCGTTGCTGCTCTCGTTTTCACGATTATTGCAGCAGTGAAGGCCAATGATGGTATCGACTATCGTTATCCTGTTTCAATCAGAATTATCAAATAAGGTTTTTGACGAGCAATAAAAAGCCCGGTTCGCCGGGCTTTTTTTATTGCGTGCGATTTACCGAAAAATCGGCAATATGTTGTAAGGCCGTCGTGTCTCGTTGTAGTAATAATAAACTTGCCTGTATCTTTTCCGAATACGTGCTCAGCAATAATTTGGCTTCGCTCATGCCGAGTAATTGCGGGTAAGTCGATTTATTTTGTTCTACATCTTTACCGGCAGTTTTACCCAGCTGCTCGGAGCTGGCTTCAATATCCAGAATGTCGTCACGGATTTGAAACGCCAAACCCAATGCATTGGCGAATTCATCAAGCGCCTGTAGCTCGGTCGCGTTTGCATTGCCGATTAAAGCACCCATGCGCACGCTAGCGCGGATCAAGGCGCCGGTCTTCAGCGCATGCAGGGTTTCAAGCTCATTCAAGCTTAGCGCTCGGTTAGTGGCGTCCATATCCATTTGCTGGCCGCCGCACATGCCGGCCGCGCCCGAGGCTTCGGCAAGGCAGCGCAATATTGCCACCCGCACGCTATCGCTGGTTCTTGTTTGTAGCAAATTCAAATAGGCCTGAGTCTGCAAGGCATCGCCCGCCAGTATTGCGGTGGCTTCATCAAAAGCAATATGCAGTGTGGGTTTGCCGCGCCGCACATTGTCATCATCCATTGCTGGTAAATCGTCATGAATTAGCGAGTAGGCATGTGTCATTTCGACCGCAGCAGCAGCAGAGTCCAACGCCTCTTCGGAAGCATTAAATAAGGCGCCGCTGGCATACACCAGGCAGGCGCGGATGCGTTTGCCGCCACCCATGCATGAGTAGCGCATGGCCTGATGCAAGCGTTGTGGTGATGTTTTTTCTGATGGAAGTGCGACGTCTAAAACAATTTCAATTCGCTCGCGCCACTTCTGCAAATTGTTTTCAGCTTCCATCGGAATGAAAATCCGACGCAGTCTCGGGTTTTTCCGGATTACTCAATAAACGAACGCGAAGCTCGGCCTGTTCCAATTCGGTTTGGCATTGACGATAAAGCCCTACGCCACGTTCGTAAGCCGCCAATGAATCATCAAGACTTAAATCGCCTTTTTCCATTTTTTGCACAAGCGCTTCGAGCTCATCAAGTGAGCGTTCAAAGGGGACGGAAGCTGGAGTGCTGTCGGTTTTTTTGGTAGCCATGGCAATAGTCTGATGTCTTCGGGCCTAACGGTCAAACTCTTACTGTTTACCCACATAGGAGCGCCTGCTTGCTGCGCCCTATCTGCGTAGGAGGCCGCTTGCGGGCGACGTATATTTTCTTAGGAGCGCCCGTCAGGCGCGAATGGTCTGTCCGCTATGTTTAAAGTCGCTGAGTCCCTACAACAGCATTCGTGGGTGCTAGAGATTTATTGATCTCAGATTGCTGATTTACTAAAACGCCTTCAGGCTTAAAAAATCAGGCGAGGTTTTTCGCGCCTGACGGGCGCTCCCACGGGTCCATACCCTGCGTGAAAACCGGATGCCATTCGATTCGCAAAAGGTTGCAAAACGCGCCGATAGCAGAACATCACCAACAGCAAGACATTCGCCCGCAACGGTCGATAGAACCGGCAACCGGCTTCTTTCCCAAGGCGGCACGCCCAACTCCTGCAGGCAGTTCTTCAAGCTTGAATGTTGTCCGCGATTTTCAAGCAGGATTTTTTCACCACCTTGGCGAAAGCCGACGCGTAAGTTGCCGCCAAAATGATTCTGGATAAGCGCCGCGAGAGTAGTTGGATTTTGTTCGGATTCAAAGCCCCATTGATCACGGTTCGGCAAGCTAAACGGCAACGCATCATCCCAGACATGCTGCCAATCATCTGGCATTTCAACAACAGTTTTCATTAAATACAGACAATCGCGCCAGCGCATTATTTGCATGCCCGACCATTGCACCTGTGCGGCAGTATCGGAGCTTGCCGTCAGAAGTGCCTGCTCGATTTCCTGCAAAATATTGGCAGGTAGCGGTGGCGTGTTTAACGATTCTATCCATGCACGGAGAATTTGCGCGCGCCAGGGTTTTGAATATTGCATCAATCCGCTAACAGTGAGTGCACGCTCATCAACACCTTGCACCATGGCAAGAAAAATCGTGCTTTGTTCGCGCAGGCATTGATGTTCTTCAGCGAGTAATTCCGCACTGCGCGATAAAGCAGCTATTGCCTGCGGCCAGCGGTGTTCAAGCAAGGGCATGATTTCGTGACGCAAATAATTTCGGTCAAAATCGGTTTTGATATTGGACGGATCTTCAATCCAGTCTAGTTTTTCGCTTTCGGCATATGCCTGCAATTGGATTTTTGAAACTGAGAGCAAAGGGCGTGTGTGCTTGAAACCATGGGCCAAACTGCTGGTACGCATCGCTGCCAATCCCTGGCTACCGGAACCACGCAATAAACGCAGTAAAACCGTTTCGGCCTGGTCTTGAAGATGATGCGCCGTGAGCAAGACTTCGTCAGCGTGAATATGGTTTGCAATGGCGAGATAGCGAGCGCTGCGGGCCGCAGCTTCAAGACCTTTGCCGGTATTGATTTTCACATCGACTTTGATAACCTCGAGTTCAATATCGCGTGCCCGACAAAATGCTATGCATTGCTCAGCCCAGCTATCAGCGCCTGCATGCAAGCCATGATTAATATGGATTGCTCGAAGATCAATGCCGGGCAGTTTCGAAACGGCATGCAGTAACACGCTCGAATCCAGGCCGCCGCTGTAGGCACAAAGATATTTTTTGTCCTGCAATGTTTCTAATTGCGCCCGCACAATATCCAGCAATGGTGTTGTACTTACTTCCACACGCTGGCTTGCTGGTCAAAGTTCTTTGAACATTGTTTAACAACGCAGAAGCGTTGGCCGGTGGGTGCTTGCATTACCCACCAGGAATTAATTTGCTTGACGCGTGTCGCACCGAGTTTTTCCAGACGCGCTACTTCGGCTTCAATATTATCGGTTTCAATATCCAAGTGCATGCGTGACTCATGCGTCACCTT
This sequence comes from Arenimonas sp., assembly GCA_043721835.1. Lineage (GTDB taxonomy): Bacteria > Pseudomonadota > Gammaproteobacteria > Xanthomonadales > Xanthomonadaceae > Arenimonas. The sequence continues at coordinate 22,655 of JAYSQD010000211.1, forward strand.
CTGAACCTCAATGTGTAAATGCTCGGTCGGGTCAAGCAGCCGAACATATTTTTCGCCTTCTTCAGCAGGAAGTTTTTTTACTTTCATGCCGAGTGCACCGCCCCAGAAATCAGCTGCGCTATTTACGTCATCGGTTTGGCAATCAATGATGAAGCCGCAGAGTTTGCTTTTATGCATAAATAATCAAGCCTTGAAAACTACAAAAAAAGTAGCCCGGGTCACGCTCTACCGACCCGGGGTTACCGACCATTCTTACGATTTTTAAATTTAAAATCATAAAAAATATTGATGGAATACAATTTTATTGTGAATACCACCCGGGTCGGTGGAGCGTGACCCGGGCTACGCCGCTTCAAACGCGCCGTAACCACGGAGTCGTTTATAGCGATTTTCAAGCAGGGTAGGAATATCGTTTTTTTCGAGCTCGGCTAATTCATTCAAGATAGTTTCTTTCAGGATTGCAGCCATCGCCGTTGGGTCACGATGCGCGCCGCCCAAGGGCTCGGGAATAATCCGGTCAATTAATTTGTGTTCAAACAAACGGTTGGCGGTAATGCCCATCGCTTCGGCCGCATCGCGGGCCTTGTCGGCGCTTTTCCACAAAATAGACGCACAACCTTCAGGCGTAATGACCGAATAAGTACTGTATTCCAGCATCAGGGTTCTGTCGCCAACACCAATGGCCAATGCACCGCCGGAACCACCTTCACCGATTACCGTGCAGATAATCGGCACTTTTAATTCTGCCATTTCCAGAAGATTTCTGGCAATGGCTTCCGACTGTCCGCGTTCTTCCGCGCCAATGCCGGGGTAAGCGCCCATGGTGTCGATGAAGGTGAATAAAGGCAGTTGAAAACGCTCCGCCATTTTCATCAGGCGCAATGCCTTGCGATAACCTTCGGGGCGCGGCATACCGAAATTACGTTTTATTTTTTCTTTGGTATCGCGACCTTTTTGCTGGCCGATCACCATACACGCACGACCATTGATGCGTGCCAAACCGCCGACAATCGCGGCGTCATCGGCATAGGCTCGATCACCGGCGAGTTCATGGAATTCATCGCAAATTAAACCCAGATAATCCAGCGTATAAGGCCGCAATGGATGCCGTGCCAATTGCGAAATTTGCCAAGGCGTTAATGCTTTGAAAATTTCGGCAGTACGAATCTTGAGTTTTTCTTGCAGACCTTTGACTTCGGTTTCAACATTCACCGCAGGCCCGGTACTCGCACGCCGCAGCTCCTGAATTTTGGATTCGAGATCGGCGATAGGTTGTTCAAAGTCGAGAAAGTTTGGATTCATGGGCTGCTTGTTTTGCTTGTTTGTGAGGATTCTAGCGGCTTATGGCCTGCACCACTAGTGACAACGGTTACTTGAATTGCCGTGGGAGCGGCGTAAGCCGCGAATGCTCGGAGAAATTCGCGGC
>JAYSQD010000212.1:0-18534 GCA_043721835.1 Arenimonas sp.
TAATCTTCATACCGGACTCCCTCTTCTGTGACTGTTGATGACACCTCAGTCTGGCACATTGCGATGCCGCAAGAAGGGGGAGTCCATTCCATTGGAACCGCATGCTCTTGGCGATTCCACCGCGAATTGCGATAAAGCTTCAAACTGCATTGAGATTGATTTAGCTGCGCCTAAGTAATATCGAGGCGTTCGGGCGCAGCAAGCAGGCGCCCCTACGATTACCTAATCCATATTCCGGAATTGCTTTGATTTACCCGCCACCAAGGCTCTGGCAAGCCAATCAGGCAAGTACTTGCAAAGCAGGGCTATAAGATTATTTATGCGGCCGGTAATCATTTTTGTTTTGCCGCTTTCGACGGCATCCACGCCAATTTTGGCGACTTGTTCGCTACTCAACCAGATAAATTTGGGTAATTTCGAGATTGAAGACCGCATTCCATTGACATCATGAAATTCGGTATAGGTAAAACCCGGGCAAAGTGCCGTGACATGAACGCCCTTGGCGGCGGTTTCAAGCGCCAAGCATTCCGAAAACCGGATCAACCAGGATTTCGTGGCGCCGTACATCGTGTGCCCGGCAGAGGCCGGTGCCAAGCCCGCTAGCGATGCGATATTCAAAATGCGACCATGCCTGGCTTTTTCCATCGCTGGCAGATAAAGATGAGTAAGTTGGCCGACGGCAAGGATCATCACCTGCAAGAAATCGGCATGGGTTTTCCAATCCGATGATAAGTAACGACCAGGAACGCCGTAACCTGCATTATTGACTAAAGTATCCACGACCAAGCCGCGTGCCGTGGTTTCATCGAATAAAGTTTGCGGCGCGGAACGCTCCGCTAAATCGGCGGCAATCACCACGCAGTCAGCATTTGCTGATAACTCTTTTGCAAGCGCTTCCAAGCGCTCGGTGCGGCGCGCAGTCAGTATTAAAGGCTTGCCACGGCGGCTGTATTCACGCGCTATGGCTTCGCCAATGCCGCTAGATGCGCCGGTAATAAGCGCGTATTTTTTAGTGTCCATTTATAGAGCTACCCTTAATCCCGATTTTGCCGACGATGTCGCAGAGAGTATGATTCACGGCTTGATTGACCCTTTGCAGAACTAGGATTAGACCATGCGCAAGAAAATTGTGGCGGGTAATTGGAAGTTACACGGCAGCCGCGCTTCTGCCCGTGAATTACTCAATGCGATCATCTCACAGCCTGCGCTGGAGGGCGTTGAGATCGCCATTTTGCCGCCGATGCCTTATCTCAGTGAGTTAACCGAACATTATGGAAATTCGGGTCTGCGCTTTGGCTCGCAAGATCATAGTGTGAACCTGGAGGGTGCTTTCACTGGCGAAGTGTCGGCCACTATGCTGCTTGATGTGGGTTGTCGTTATGCATTAGTCGGGCATTCCGAGCGCCGTCATATTCATGATGAAAGCAATGAGCTGGTCGCACGTAAATTTGCGGTCGCGAAAAAAGCCGGTTTAATTCCGATATTTTGTGTCGGTGAGTCATTGCACCAGCGCGAAGTCGGGCAAACCGAGTGGGCCATCGAAAGACAAATTAATGCTGTACTGCATATTTGTGGGGCGCAAGCCTTCGCCAACGCGGTGCTTGCCTATGAGCCGGTATGGGCCATTGGCACCGGAAAAACCGCCTCGCCAGCACAGGCTCAAGAAGTTCATGCCTTTATACGTAGCGAATTACGTGCCCACGATGCTAAAATTGCGGATTCGCTGCCAATCCTCTACGGCGGTAGCGTTAAACCCGCCAATGCAGCCGAGCTATTTTCACAGCCGGACGTAGATGGTGGCCTGATTGGGGGAGCTTCACTAGTCGCCCAGGATTTTTTGGCAATCATTTCTGCCGCAGCGCAGTAAATGTTTGATTTAAGGTTGATTTGAATATGTTGGATATATTTTTAAAAGTATTATTCGTTCTGGTTGCATTGACCATGATCGTCATGATTTTGATGCAGCAAGGCAGTGCCTCGGCCGGTGGTTTAGGCGGCGGTGCTTCTTCAACTGTTTTCGGTTCGCGCGGTTCTGCAAACTTTCTTTCTAAATCGACCCGTAATTTGGCGATTGTATTTTTCTCGCTGAGTTTATTCATGGCGTGGAAAGCCAGTCACGAAAATAAAGCCCCAACCACTGGCGGTGGTGTTATTTCAGCCGAACAAGCCGCGCAAAAAACTCCAGCCTCGGAAGTACCTCAAGCTCCGTCGCTTTCGCCCAGCGTAGCAAAACCAGACGTAACGCTTCCTAGCGTCGTGCCCGCAGCGCCAGTAGTAGTGCCGCCAGCAGCTCCGGTAAGCACACCGGAAAATAACAAAGAAGCTGTAAAACCTGCCGAACAGGGAAGCAAATAAGCTTTTGCGCTGATATAATTTGACGGCTTTGTTGCTTCGGTGACAAAGCCAACCATGCCCAGATGGCGGAATTGGTAGACGCACTACCTTGAGGTGGTAGCGATTTAGGTCGTGGGGGTTCGAGTCCCCCTTTGGGCACCATATTTTCACAACGACATTGTTATTGTTACGGACGCATCGCCGTTCAAACGAACGGCGGCATAAACGCGCTCAAGGGCGCAAAGCAGGGGACGCGAGTGCTAAGCGAATATTGGCCCATACTTCTGTTCTTGGCGGTGTCATCCGTCATTGGTATCGCATTGATGGTGCTGGGCAGTCTATTTGGACCGCAACGGCCTTCCAGCGAGAAACTATCTCCTTATGAATGCGGCTTCGAGGCTTTTGAAGACGCCCGCATGCAGTTCGATATTCGCTACTACCTGGTAGCCATTCTATTTATTGCCTTTGATCTGGAAATCGCTTTCGTATTTCCGTGGGCGATTATTTTTAGAAGTCTCGGCATGGCAGGCCTGGTGGAAATGGGTATTTTCATGGGCTTATTAGTGTTGGGTTTTGTTTATATCTGGAAAAAGGGAGCGCTCGAATGGGAGTGATACAAACTATTTCGCGCGTGATGAACAACCCAGAACCGATTGCTTCGGTTGATGACATCCTGCGCCCGGAAGGCGATAACCCACTTCTTGAACATGGTTTTGTCACCACCAATATCGACACATTAGTGAACTGGGCGCGGACTGGCTCCATGTGGCCGATGACATTTGGCTTGGCTTGCTGCGCAGTCGAAATGATGCATGCCGGTGCATCGCGTTTAGACCTTGACCGTTTTGGCGTGGTGTTTCGTCCATCGCCACGGCAATCGGACGTCATGATTGTTGCGGGCACTCTGGTCAACAAAATGGCACCTGCACTTCGCAAAGTGTATGACCAAATGCCCGAACCTAAATGGGTTATTTCGATGGGCAGTTGCGCCAATGGCGGCGGCTACTATCATTATTCCTACGCTGTTGTGCGTGGTTGTGATCGCGTGGTACCGGTTGATATTTATGTCCCCGGTTGCCCGCCAACGGCCGAAGCATTGGTGTACGGCATTTTGCAGTTGATGAAAAAAATTCGTCGCACCAATACGATTGCCCGATAAGACAGGACGCAGAGCAGATCATGGTAGAACCGACCTTATCATTGGCAGAAAAACTCAAAGTGCGCTTCGGTGAAAAAGCTTTGCGTATTATTGAAGCCCGCGACGAAACTACACTTGAAGTTGCAGCATCCGATTTCAGTATCGTTGCAAAAGCTTTGCGCGATGAAGAAGATTATGAGTTCGAATGCTTGGTCGATGTTTGTGGCGTCGATTATTTGAGTTATGGCGACGACGAATGGGAAACCACCGAAGTTTCTTCGGAAGGTTTTTCGCGCGGCGTCGATGCCGAAGGTCCGGGGCGTTTTACCTGGGCCAACCGTCCGCAGGGCTTAGGCCCGGCAAATCGCTATGCCGCCGTCGCACATTTATTGTCGATCAAAAATAACAAACGTCTGCGTCTTCGCTGCTTCGCGCCCGACAATAGTTTGCCGATTGTGCCCTCGTTGGTTGAACTGTATCCGGTCGCCAATTGGTTTGAGCGCGAAGCATTCGACTTGTTCGGCATCGTGTTTGAAGGTCACCCGGATTTACGCCGCATTCTTACCGATTATGGTTTTGTCGGGTATCCATTCCGCAAAGATTTTCCGCTGATTGGCAATGTTGAAGTACGTTACGACGAAGAGAAAAAACGCGTTGTCTATGAACCAGTATCGATTGATCCACGCGTCAGCGTGCCGCGGGTTATCCGCGAAGATTCACGTTGGCCGCAATCGAGTAATGAGCAAACTGCGCAGGTGAAAAAATGAGCGGTTTACAGGAAATTCGTAACTACACCTTAAATTTCGGCCCGCAACATCCGGCCGCTCACGGCGTATTGCGTCTTGTTTTAGAGATGGACGGCGAAGTGGTACAGCGTGCCGATCCACATATTGGTCTCTTGCATCGCGGCACCGAAAAGCTGGCGGAATCCAAACCCTTCAATCAATCGATTGGCTATATGGATCGCCTCGATTACGTCTCGATGATGTGCAATGAACATGCTTACGTTCGCGCCATCGAAACCCTGATGGGCTTGGAAGTGCCAATTCGTGCGCAATATATTCGCACAATGTTTGATGAAATCACCCGAATCCTGAATCACTTGATGTGGATTGGCTCCAACGGTCTCGACCTTGGCGCAATGGCAGTATTTTTATATGCCTTCCGTGAACGCGAAGAATTAATGGATTGCTACGAAGCGGTTTCAGGCGCGCGTTTGCATGCGACCTATTATCGTCCCGGTGGCGTCTATCGCGATTTACCAGACACCATGCCGCAGTACAAAGAATCACCGTGGCGCAAAGGCGATGAACTCAAGCGCGTTAATGCATCACGCGAAGGGTCCTTGCTGGATTTCCTCGAAGCATTTACCGATGATTTCCCACGTCGTGTTGATGAATACGAAACTCTGCTGACCGATAACCGCATCTGGAAACAACGTACCGTTGGTATTGGTGTGGTTTCACCGGAAATGGCAAAAGCCTGGGGCATGAGCGGCCCAATGTTGCGTGGTTCCGGCGTTGCCTGGGATCTGCGTAAAAAACAACCGTATGCCGCCTACGACAAAGTGGATTTCGATATTCCAGTCGGCGTGCAGGGCGATTGCTATGACCGCTACTTGGTGCGTGTTGAAGAAATGCGTCAATCCAATCGCATTATCAAACAATGCATTGATTGGTTGAAGCGTAATCCCGGCCCGGTGATGACGAAAAATTTCAAAGTATCGCCGCCATCGCGCGAAGAAATGAAAGATGACATGGAAGCCATGATCCATCATTTCAAATTATTCACCGAAGGTTATTCGGTACCGGCTGGCGAAGTGTATAGCGCGGTTGAAGCACCCAAAGGCGAGTTTGGTATCTACATGATTTCAGATGGCGCCAATAAACCCTTCCGTTTGAAAGTTCGTGCGCCGGGCTTTGCCCATCTCTCATCGATGGACGCGATTGTACGCGGTCATATGTTGCCCGACGTGGTGGCAATGATCGGAACGTATGACATCGTGTTCGGGGAGATTGATCGATGATGAATACGGGGCTAGGGACTCGGGGCTGGGGGCTGAAAAGCTCTGGAACTCTGTCGTTAGTGTGCATTCTTAAAGCGGGGCTTGGGGCTGAGGGCTGGGGGCTGAAAAGCTCGCCAACTCACTGTTCCATGCGCACTCGTATTTCTAATTTTAAAAAAATATTTCCACACTGCAAGCTCTTAGCCCCCAGCCCCCAGCCCCCAGTCCCGGCTGTCGAGTTGTTAGCCCCAAACCCCAAGCCCCAAGCCCCTTGTAACAAGCCCCAATTGGAACTCTACGCATGAAAGCAACTGGCAATTTTGCAGCGTGTTTGGATGTCGATCCCATGGTCGCATTGACTGCGCATACGCGTGAACATATCGATCATTGGGTGGCGAAGTTTCCCTCCGATCGTAAACGCTCGGCTGTTATTCAGGCATTGATGGCAGCGCAGGAACAAAACGGCGGTTGGTTGACCGACGAGCTGATGGCGGCCGTTGCAAAGTATTTAGAAATTCCACCGGTTTGGGCTTACGAAGTATCGACTTTTTATTCGATGTTCGATCTGGAACCGGTCGGCAAACATAAAGTGGCCATCTGCACCAATATCAGTTGCTGGTTGAATGGCGCCGAAGATTTAGTGAAGCACGCCGAGAAAAAACTCGGTTGCAAAAACGGAAGTACGACCAGCGATGGCCGTATCACATTAAAAATTGAAGAAGAGTGCCTAGCCGCTTGTTCAGCTGCGCCGATGATGGTCATTGATGGCCATTATCACGAGCGCCTGACGCCTGCGAAAATGGATGAACTCTTCGACGGACTGAAGTAAGGACGAAGCGATGGCTCATAACGAACATCTCGGCCCGGTTGGCCCAGCGCCGCAAGAACATAGCGTGGTTTACACCACGCTGCATTTCGATACGCCCTGGTCTTACGAGAGCTATCTCAAGACCGGTGGTTATTCGGCCTGGAAAAAAATTCTCGATGAAAAAATTCCACCGGAACAAGTGGTGGACATGGTCAAGCAAAGTGGCTTGCGTGGCCGTGGTGGTGCGGGTTTTCCGACCGGCTTGAAGTGGAGCTTTATGCCACGTTCGGCGCCGGGTCAAAAATATATTTTGTGTAATTCGGATGAATCCGAACCGGGCACTTGCAAAGATCGCGATATTCTTCGTTACAATCCGCATGCCGTTATCGAAGGTATGGCGATTGCCTGTTATGCCACTGGTTGCACCAAGGCGTACAACTATATGCGCGGTGAATTTCACCACGAGCCTTACGAACATTTTGAAGCAGCCTTGAAAGATGCCTACGCAAACGGCTGGTTAGGAACGAATGTTCTGGGTTCCGGTATTGATGTGGATATTTGGAGCGCGCTCGGCGCTGGTGCTTATATTTGCGGCGAAGAAACCGCGATGATGGAATCACTCGAAGGCAAAAAAGGCCAGCCGCGTTACAAACCACCATTTCCTGCTAACTATGGTTTGTTCGGCAAACCGACCACGATTAATAACACCGAAACCTACGCGTCCGTGCCTGCGATTATTCGCAATGGTGCCGAATGGTTTTTGAATTTAGGCAAGCCCAATAATGGCGGCCCGAAAGTATTTTCGGTGTCGGGCCATGTCAACAATCCCGGTAATTTTGAAATTCGTTTGGGTACATCTTTCGCAGATTTGCTGGCGCTGGCTGGTGGTGTTCGTGGCGGTCGTAAATTGAAAGCGGTGATTCCCGGTGGTTCATCCATGCCGGTATTACCCGCCGACAATATGATGGCCTGCACCATGGATTACGACTCGATTCAAAAAGCCGGTTCCGGTTTGGGTTCGGGAGCGGTTATTGTGATGGACGACACCACCTGCATGGTGCGTGCATGCCAACGTATTGCACGTTTTTATTACAAGGAAAGTTGTGGTCAATGCACCCCATGTCGCGAAGGTACTGGCTGGATGTATCGCATCCTGACCCGCATCGTTGAGGGTAAAGCGACGATGGACGATTTGCATATGCTGAAAGGCGCTGCCGGACAAATTGAAGGGCACACCATTTGTGCCTTCGGTGAAGCTGCAGCTTGGCCAGTACAGGGCTTTCTGCGGCATTACTGGAATGAATTCGAGTACGCGATCATCAACAAGCGTTTTCTGGTCGATGACGAGCAAGCCGGTGTTGTGGAGAAGGCAGCATGAGCGCTCAACCGACAATTCCCAACATACCGCCCGACAGCGTAAACATTGAAATAAACGGAGTGCCGATGTTGGCGCCGAAAGGTTCGATGATTATTCATGCCGCCGATAAATCGGGCATTGCAATCCCGCGTTTTTGCTATCACGAAAAATTGCCGATCGCGGCCAATTGCCGCATGTGTCTGGTCGATGTTGAAAAAATGCCGAAACCGGCACCTGCGTGTGCCACGCCAGTGATGGAAGGCATGAAGGTCTACACGCAAACCAAACGTGCGCTCGATGCCCAGCGCAATGTGATGGAATTTCTGCTGATCAACCATCCGCTCGATTGCCCGATTTGCGATCAGGGCGGCGAGTGCGAACTGCAAGATGTGTCGATGGGCTATGGTCGTTCGGTAAGTCGTTATGTGGATCGCAAACGCGTTGTCAGTGATGAAGATTTGGGTCCGCTGGTGGCTACCGATATGACGCGTTGCATTCAATGCACACGTTGCGTTCGTTTCACTGCCGATATTGCCGGTACATTTGAGTTGGGTGGCATGAATCGCGGTGAACGCCTTGAAATCGGCACCTACGATGGCAAGCCTTTGATGACCGAATTGTCCGGCAATGTCATTGATGTTTGCCCGGTCGGTGCATTGACCAATAAAGTTTATCGCTACAAAGCCCGCGCCTGGGAATTGACCGCGCGCGACAGCGTCGGTTATCACGATGCGTTGGGCTCGAATATGTTTTTGCACGTTCATCGCAATGAAGTGGTGCGCGGTGTACCGCGTGATAACGAAGCCGTGAATGAATGTTGGCTGTCCGACCGTGATCGTTATTCGCATGAAGGTTTGTATGCCGCAGATCGTGCGACGCAGCCTATGCTGCGTGATGGCGATGCATGGCGCATTGCGACCTGGGACGAAGCCTTGAACGCTACGGCCGAAATCCTGAAAGCCACGCAAGCGAGTGACCTTGGTGTGTTAGTGCATCCGGCAACTTCCAATGAGGAAGGCTCGAGTTTGGCGGCGCTGGGTTTTGCCAATATTGATCACCGCCTGAAACAACTCGATTTCGCTGATAACGCCATCGCCGAAAAATTCGAAATGTCGGTTGCCGATATCGAAAAAGCAAAAGTCGTTTTGATCATCGGTTGCAATATTCGTCACGAAGTCCCTTTGCTGCATCAGCGTCTGCATAAAGCAGCCAAACGCGGCCAAAAAGTATTCGTGATCAATCCTGTTGATTTTGAATTTACTTTTTCGCTGGCTGGAAAACAAATTATCAAGCCATCGCAGCTTGCGAAAACAGTTTCCAATGTAACAAGTGAAAAAGCGGCATTGTTTGAAACTTTGAAAGCAGCGGAGGGCAGTGCCGTTATTTTGCTCGGTGAAATTGCCGAGAATCATGCGCAGGCTTCGCAAATTCATGCGGCAGTGCGTGACTTGGCCGCTGCAACATCTGCAAAAATAAATCGCATTCCACAAGGTGCGAATGCTATTGGTTTGTCACAACACGGTGTATTGCCGGCCGCCAATGCAAAAAATGTTCCAGCGATGCTGGAAACATCAATGACCGCTTATGTTTTGTACGGCATCGAGCCGCAATATGATTTCGCCAATAATGCACAAGCATTAAAAGTCTTGTCGAACTCGAAAGTCATTGCTTTCACGGCCTATGCATCGGAACACCTAAAATCTGTTGCGCAGGTAATTTTGCCAATCGGTGTGCTACCGGAACTCGAAGCATCGCTCACCAATCTGGATGGTACGACTCAGTACACCTCGGCGGCTGGCAAATTGCCAGGCGAAGCCCGCGCCGGTTGGCGTGTACTGCGTGCGTTAGCGGATAAATTAAATCTGCAAGGCTTTGATTACACCGATTTAAACGGTTTGCGTGCACAACTAAAACCGCAAACACAAAAATCAGGCACTGGTGTTTCTTCGCAAACCTCAGAAATCAAAGCCGGTGAATTGGAACGTATTGTGACGACTCCGATTTATCGCACAGATGCTGTATTGCGCCGTGCTACTTCGCTAAATGAGCACGTATTAACACTGGGTGCTGCCGCAATCTTGCATCCGGAAGAGGCACTCGCTCGTGGTGTGTCTGAAGGCGCAATCGTGAAATTGGGCGATGGTGTTGGTTCGGTCGCTCTGCCTGTCAAAGTATCGACTCGTGTTCCGCAAGGCGCGGTATGGATTGAATCGTCGTATGAAGCCACCGCGCCGCTATCAGCGACTGCCGGTCTAAGCTTGGTGAGGGCATAAACGTGATTGAATTATTTGCCCCGATGCGCGAATTCTTTTTAACTTTCGGCACATTTGGTTTGCTGGTGTGGACCTTAATCAAAATTATCGCGATTACCTTGCCATTAATTTTGTCGGTGGCTTTCTACACATTATTTGAACGTAAAGTGATTGGCTGGATGCATGTTCGCAAAGGCCCGCAATTTATTGGTGGAATATTTGGTATCGGTTTTATCCAGGCCTTTGCCGACGTCTTCAAGATGCTGTTCAAGGAACTGATTCTTCCGAGCAGTGCCAGTCCATTTTTATATCGTTTGGCGCCTTTAATTGCGCTCGCACCGGCATTCGCCGCCTGGGCAGTGATCCCATTTAGCGACGGCATGGTACTCGCCAACGTCAACGCTGGTCTATTGATGTTGCTGGCACTTACCTCGATGAGTGTTTACGGCATTATTCTGGCTGGTTGGGCTTCCAATTCCAAATACGCCATGCTCGGTGCTTTGCGTTCGGCAGCACAGGTAGTGAGTTATGAAATTGCGATGGGTTTTGCATTAGTCGGCGTATTGGTGGCTGCTGGCAGCATGAATTTAACCGATATCGTCAATGCACAAGCCGGTGATCAGGGTTTTCTTGAATGGTTTGCGGTGCCTTTATTTCCGCTATTCATTATTTATTTTATTTCCGGTGTGGCAGAAACCAATCGCGCGCCATTTGACGTGGCCGAGGGCGAATCGGAAATCGTGGCCGGCTTCCATGTTGAATACTCCGGCTCGGCGTTTGCGATTTTCTTTCTGGCCGAATACGCCAATATGATTTTGGTCAGCTTCTTGGCCTCCTTGTTATTCCTGGGTGGTTGGTTGTCGCCGTTTCCAACGTCTTGGGGCTTTCTGGGTCAGCCGTTTATAGGTTGGCTATTTATTAAAGCGCTATTTTTCGCCTTCAGCTTTATTTGGTTTCGCGCCAGCTTTCCACGCTACCGCTACGATCAAATTATGCGTTTAGGTTGGAAAGTATTTATTCCGCTAACTATATTCTGGATTTTCGTGACAGCACTGATGGCTTATAACAATATCTTTGTGATTGGGAGCTAAGACAATGTCTCGCATGATTAGCTACCTTAAAAGTTTGTTGCTCATTGAATTCATCAAAGGCATGTGGTTGACCTTGAGATATATGTTCAAGCCAAGCTATACGGTGAATTATCCGTTTGAAAAATTCCCGCAATCGCCACGCTTTCGTGGTTTGCATGCGCTGCGTCGTTATCCCAACGGCGAAGAACGCTGCATAGCCTGCAAACTCTGCGAAGCCGTTTGCCCTGCGTTGGCGATCACGATTGATTCGGAGCCGCGTGCCGACGGCCAGCGTCGAACTACGCGCTATGAAATCGATTTGTTCAAATGTATTTACTGTGGCTTCTGCGAAGAAAGCTGCCCGGTAGATGCCATCGTGGAAACCCATATTCACGAATACCATTTTGAAAAGCGCGGCGAAAACATTGTCACCAAAGACAAGTTATTGGCTATCGGTGACCGCTTTGAATCCGAAATCGCAGCGCGACGTGCTGCCGATGCGGCTTATCGTTGAGGACATGACGATGACTCCCGAATTAATCGCCTTCTGGGCATTTTTCACCATTACCGTGATGGCAGCGGTGGGCGTGATCAGTCTTAAAAACCCTGTGCACGCGGTATTGAGTTTGGTGTTGACATTTTTCACCACCGCCTGCTTATGGTTATTGCTGCAGGCCGAGTTCCTGGGCATTACCCTCATTCTTGTCTATGTCGGCGCGGTGATGGTGTTGTTCCTGTTCGTGGTGATGATGCTCGATATCAACACCACACCTTTGCGCGAAGGCTTTGCAAAATATTTTCCGGTCGGCATGTTGGTAGCGGCAGTGATGTTGTTGGAAATTCTGGCCTTACTCGGTTTGAAAGAAGGCGGCAACTGGGCAACATTGTCGGAAACCGACCCTGCAACGGCCTTGGGCAAAAGTAATATTCAATGGATTGGTGAAGCTTTATTCACCCGCTTCATGCTGCCATTTGAAATTGCAGCAGTTATCTTGACGGTCGCTATCGTGGTGGCGGTTTTACTGACCTTGCGTCGCCGCACCGGCACCAAAACGCAGAACCCATCCAAGCAAGTCATGGTGCGCCGCGAAGACCGCGTGCGCCTGGTCAAAATGAAAGCAGAATCCAAACAGGAGTCATCGCCATGATTGGTCTGAACCATTATTTATTGCTGGGTGCTGTGCTGTTTAGTTTGAGCATTGCGGGCATCATCATCAATCGCAAAAATGTCATCGTGCTTTTGATGTGCATTGAATTAATGTTGCTGGCCGTAAACGTAAACTTCATTGCATTCTCGCGTTTCAATGCCGAAGTATCGGGCCAGGTCTTCGTATTTTTTATTCTTACCGTGGCTGCCGCCGAAGCTGCAATTGGTCTGGCAATCCTGGTCACCTTGTTCCGTAATCGCCGCACTATCAATGTGGCCGAAATGGATTCTCTGAAAGGCTGATGCTGATGGATTCTTTGCAACTCTCCACCGTGCATTTATTGATAATCGCGTTGGCGCCATTATTGGGTGCCACGGTGGCCGGACTATTTGGAAAGCAGATTGGCCGCACTGGCGCGCATGCAGTCACTATTGCGGGTGTTGCCGTTAGCTGTGCATTGTCATGTCAGGTGTTGTATCAGCTCGTTACTGGGCACGCCCTGCCGTTCAATCAAAATCTTTATACCTTTTATGAAATCGGACATTATTCCGCGCATATCGGTTTCATGATTGATAATTTAACCGCGATGATGATGGTCGTAGTGACCTTCGTATCACTGCTTGTACATGTCTACACCATCGGTTACATGAAAGACGATGCGGGGTACCAGCGTTTCTTCAGCTATATATCCCTGTTCACTTTTTCGATGTTGATGCTGGTGATGAGCAATAATTTCCTGCAGCTGTTTTTTGGCTGGGAAGCAGTTGGTCTGGTGTCGTATTTATTGATTGGTTTCTGGTATACAAGACCAACGGCGATTTTTGCGAATCTGAAAGCTTTTTTGGTGAACCGTGTCGGCGACTTTGGTTTCTTGCTGGGTATCGCCGCCATTTTGTATGCTTACGGCACACTCGATTACGCGGAAGTGTTCAGCAAGCTCACCATTAGCGCGCAAGCCGTGATGACCTATATTCCGGCTTGGAACCCAACCGTATTTGGCCATACCTTCAATATTCTTGATGGCAATAGCACCACGGTAATTACCTTTATTTGTATTTGCCTGTTTATTGGTGCCATGGGTAAATCGGCGCAAGTGCCTTTGCATGTATGGCTGCCCGATTCGATGGAAGGCCCAACGCCTATTTCTGCCCTGATTCACGCGGCCACCATGGTGACTGCCGGTATTTTCATGGTTGCACGCATGTCGCCGATGTTTGAACTCAGCGAAACCGCATTGCAGTTCGTATTATTTATTGGTGCCACCACGGCTTTTTTTACCGGCTTGATGGGCATTGTGCAAAACGATATTAAACGCGTGGTGGCTTATTCAACGCTATCGCAATTGGGTTATATGACGGTGGCGCTCGGTGTATCGGCATACAGTGGCGCGGTATTCCATTTGATGACGCATGCGTTCTTCAAAGCCTTGTTATTCCTTGCAGCAGGTTCGGTCATTATCGGCATGCATCACGAACAAGATATGCGCAAAATGGGCGGCCTGAAAAAATATATGCCGATCACCTATTGGACCAGTTTGATTGGCACCTTGGCCTTGACCGGATTTCCGTTCCTGTCGGGTTATTACTCGAAAGACATGATTATTGATGCGACCCATCTAGCAGCAGAAGAGGGCGGCTGGATAAATCAATACGCGTATTGGTCAGTATTGCTCGGTGTGTTTATTACCAGCTTCTATAGTTTCCGTTTGTTCTACCTGACCTTCCATGGTGAAGAGCGCTTCCGCGATAATGAGCATACTCATGAAACGCATGCAGATGAAGCGCATATTGAAGCGAAACCATCACATGCAGAAGTTGCCCGTGATGAACACGCACATACCGAACATCATGATGAGCATGAGCATGATGAGCACGCTAACGATGAGCATGGTCACGGCCCACACATTCCGCACGAGTCACCGCTGGTAGTGACTCTTCCATTGATTCTTCTGGCCATTCCATCGGTTCTTGTAGGCTTTTTAACCGTCGGCCCCATGCTTTTTGGTGATTTCTTCACTGGGCCGATTACCGTAACCAATGATCATCGATGGTTTAATACTATTGCCGAAGAACTCGGTGGTGAGCAAGGCATTGCCCTGCATATGGGCCTGCATTTCTTCAAGGCACCGGCATTCTGGCTGGCGTTCTCGGGCTTTGCCCTGGCGACCTATATTTACTTGTTCAATATTAATGTCGCCAAGCGGTGCCAGAAAATTTTCGCGCTACCTATTCGTATTCTTGAAAACAAATATGGCTTCGACGATTTATGGATCAAGGGTTTTGCCGGTGGCGGTATTGCGCTGGGCAAAGCCGCTGCGAAATATATTGATACCAAAATTATCGACGGTTTGTTTGTGGACGGTACCGCCGTACTGATTGATAGAACCGCAGGTTTGGTGCGCCAAATCCAAAGCGGCCGTTTGTATATTTATGCCTTTGCCATGATTTTGGGTCTCATCGCCTTGTTGGCGTTGCTGGCTAAAAATCTTGGCGTGTAAGCACTGGGGAAGTTCGGATGGATTTTAAATTGCCATTGCTAAGCCTGTTAATTTGGCTGCCAATTATTGGTGGCGGGCTGACGCTTTTTTTCAGTGATAAAAACGCCATCCAGGCAAAATGGTTTGCTTTGTTGGTCGCTCTTGTGACTCTGGCATTAGGTGTTCCACTTTATCAACAGTTTGATTTGGTGACGCCAGGCATGCAGGCGCTTGAATCGCACGCATGGATTCCAAGTTTCGATATTTTTTATAATCTGGGTGCCGACGGTATTTCAATCGCACTTATTTTATTGACGACATTTACCTCGGTGCTGGTTTTGATTGGTGCCTGGAATTCGATCGACAAGCGCGTACCGCAATATTTTGCCGCCTTTCTGATTCTTGAAGGCTTGATGGTCGGCGTGTTCTGCGCCATGGACGCCGTACTGTTCTATGTATTTTTTGAAGGCATGCTGATTCCGATGTTTATCATTATCGGTGTCTGGGGCGGTCCGCGTCGTGTTTATGCCAGTATCAAATTCTTCCTGTTCACCTTTCTAGGTTCGGTGTTCATGTTGATTGGTCTGGTTTATTTGTATCTTAAATCCGGCAGCTTTCAACTTGCCGATTGGTACGCGCAATCCTTAAGTGCCCATGAACAAATGTGGTTGTTCTTTGCTTTTCTGGCGGCATTCGCCGTAAAAATTCCGATGTTCCCGGTACACACCTGGCTACCCGATGCCCACGTTGAAGCGCCGACTGCCGGTTCCGTCGTGCTGGCGGCAATCATGCTGAAAATCGGTGGATACGGCTTTATTCGTTTCACGTTGCCGATTTTGCCGGACGCAGGTCATGAATATGCCTGGCTCATTATTTTATTGTCCCTGATTGCCGTGGTGTATATCGGCCTGGTGGCACTGGTGCAGCAAGACATGAAAAAGCTGATTGCCTATTCATCGATTGCGCATATGGGTTTTGTCACGCTCGGTACTTTCATTGCCTTCAGTTTGATCAAAGACAGCGGCAATACCGATGCTGCCGAACTAGGTTTGCAAGGCGCGATGGTACAAATGATTTCGCACGGTTTTATTTCGGGTGCCATGTTTAGCTGCGTCGGTGTCTTGTACGACCGCATGCATAGCCGGATGATTAGAGATTACGGCGGTGTCATCAACACCATGCCCTGGTTCGGTGGTTTATTCGTGTTTTTTGCCATGTCCAATGCCGGCCTGCCGGGCACATCGGGTTTTGTGGGCGAGTTCATGGTGATTCTTGCCGCTTTCCAGCAATCACCGGTAACCGCTTTCTTTGCCTCGATAACTTTGATTCTTGGCGCGGCCTATACTTTGTGGATGGTGAAGCGCGTTATTTTTGGTGCGGTTGCCAATCATCATGTGGCCGAGCTGAAAGATATTAATGCACGTGAAGCGACGATGTTATTGCTTTTTGCGGCCGGTGTATTGGCGCTCGGCGTGTACCCAAAACCACTTACCGATTTAATGGATAGCTCGGTCACTCAACTGGTTGCCCAGTTGAGCGTCAGCAAGCTGTAAGGATAGAACCATGTTGCCTTCCACATTCGTCATGGCCGATTTGCATACCGTTACCCCGGAACTATTTATCTGCGGGGCGGCGTTTGCATTATTGATGCTCGATTTGTTTATTTCGCCACAGCGCCGCGGCCTGATTCATTTCCTTTCGATTCTGGTGCTGGTTGCAGCAGCAGTATTAACGGCACGCGACATGGCAACGACGCAAACCTTCGCATTCAGCAATATGTTTGTGCGCGACATTGTCAGTGACGTATTGAAAATGAGTTTGTATCTGGTATCGGCATTTAGCTTGATCTATGCCAAGCCCTACCTGATTGATCGTGATTTATTCAAAGGCGAGTTTTACGCTCTGTCGCTGTTCTCGGTTCTGGGCATGATGTTAATGATCTCGGCCGGCAGCATGGTGACCTTGTATCTCGGTCTGGAATTGCTCGCACTGAGCTCCTATGGTCTGGTGGCCATGGATCGCGATAATCGTTTAGCCTCCGAAGCGGCCATGAAATATTTTGTCTTGGGCGCTTTGGCTTCCGGCTTATTGCTATATGGCATGTCGATGGTTTACGGAGCCACCAACAGCCTGCAATTACAGGAAATTTACGCGGCCTCCAGCATCACTTCACATCAGAATATGTTGCTGCTCGGCGTTGTCTTTATGTTGGTCGGTATCGCCTTTAAATTTGGTGCCGCCCCTTTCCATATGTGGCTGCCCGATGTTTATCAGGGCGCGCCAACGGCAGTCACATTATTGATCGCCGCTGCTCCTAAACTAGCGGCCTTCGGCATGGCGTATCGCCTGCTGGAATCGGGCCTTGGCAATGCCGATGTGCAATGGCGTGACATGGTGGCCTACCTGGCGGCCTTGTCGTTGATAATTGGTAATCTGCTGGCCTTGGTGCAAAGCAATCTAAAACGACTGCTCGCGTATTCCACCATTTCACACGTTGGTTTTTTATTCATGGGCCTGGTCAGTGCCGACAACGCCGGTTACAGCGCCGCCATGTTCTATGCGATTTCCTATTCGGCAATGTCGGCTGCGGCTTTCGCAGCAATTATTACCTTGTCGCGCAAAGGTTTTGAAGCCGAAGAAGTCTGCGACTTCCGTGGCCTGTGGCAACACAATCCACTGCATGCCTTGATGGTGTTGTTCGTTATGGCATCGCTGGCAGGAATTCCGCCATTCCTTGGTTTCTGGGCCAAGTTGGAAGTCATCAAAGCCGCCCTGGCTGGCGGTTACACATGGCTCGCCATTCTTAGTGTTGTCGCTGCCGTGGTCGGTGCGTTTTATTACCTGCGTATTATTCGCGCCATGTTTTTTGAGGAGCCCAAAGGCGAGGCGCCACGCATTCATCCCGACAGTCATCTGCGCATCGCATTCACCATCAATGCACTCGCACTATTGGTGATGGGTGTTTTCGCCGAGCCCATTTTGCACTGGTGCCGTTTAGCGTTTCCGGTTTAATGTTGTTGAACCGACTTAAGTCGGGTAATAAACATGAGCATCCAATCCGCCTACGACACTTGGTCATCCACTTATGATCATGACCGCAATCTGACGCGCGATCTTGATCAGGTGACGATGCGAAAAGTTTTCGCTGATACACGCTACATAAACATTCTGGAACTCGGCTGCGGTACCGGTAAAAATACCGTGTTACTTGCCGAAATTTCCGATGCTGTGCATGCGCTCGATTTTTCCGAAACCATGATTGAACAAGCCAGGCAAAAAGTTAACCCGGATAAAGTGCAATTTAGTATTGCCGACTTGACGCAGACTTGGCTGATAAAAAATGACAGCCACGATTTGATCGTCTGCAATCTGGTGCTCGAACATATCGAAGATCTTGCTTTTATTTTCAGGCAGGCTTTTCGTGTTTTGAAGGCGGGCGGGGCCTTTTATATTTCCGAATTACATCCATTTCGGCAGTATCAGGGCGGCAACGCGAATTTTCAGCGCGGCGATAAAATCATTGAAGTACCGGCCTATGTCCATCATGTGTCGGAATTTTTACAGGCCGCTTCCGAAAGTAAGTTCCGGCTGGAAAGTTTCAATGAACACTGGCATCAAGACGATCAAGGCAAACCGCCGCGACTTGCCGCTTTCATGTTCAAAAAACAATAAAAAACGCGCGGCCTTATCGATTAGGCATAGGGTGCGCTCAAACGCACCATTAGATTGCAGGGCAGTTGAATGGCGCGCTTGAGCGCATCCTATGGGGTTATCGGTGCGCTTGAGCGCACCCTAAAACGTGGGTGTATGAGGTCAATTTAACTTTTACTTGCGTGAATTTCTGTCAAGCCGCTATAATCGCGGTTCACTGCTGCGGGGTGGAGCAGTCTGGCAGCTCGTCGGGCTCATAACCCGAAGGTCGTAGGTTCAAATCCTACCCCCGCTA
>JAYSQD010000213.1:0-9784 GCA_043721835.1 Arenimonas sp.
CGAGGCTTTTCGCGCCTGACGGACGCTCCCACGGCGATGACGTTTTTTTGCTCAAAGAGGGTTGCTACGGTGAGCTTGATCAGGGTGGGCGATGCGCACTAAGTAGTGTACAAGTCATTCCCATATCATTGTTTAATCACCACCACAACCGCCGCCGCATCCTCCATCGCTGCCACTATCGCCACCGTCACCACCGCCGGAATCAGAATCGCCAAAACCATCGGTGCCGCCATCAATACTGGAATCGGAAAAATCACCGCCGCAATGCACCGCCCCGCCACCGCTTCCAGCGCTGCCTGAAAAATGCGCTCTTTTGCAGTCCGCCGAATAAACAAAACCATTCTTGATGCCGAGCTTTTTATCGATGGCGAACAAAAGCGGCAATCGAGTTGCAGCCTTAGGATCAATATTTTCGTCTTTGCAACAATGCCACCAAACCCGGCGCAGGCCTTCGTTATCGGTTTTAGACGGGCTTAAGACTACAGCAGGGGTGTGGTGCATAAAACGGCCGAATGCTTTATTGCAAAATTGTTCGTAACTACGGGTATAAAGAATAAATTCGTGCCAGAGATCATCGCTGACTTGTGATGGCATCGAAACGTACTTCTTGCCACTTTTTAAATGAGCTAGAAAAAATTGCCTCAAAGCACGGGCGACCAATTGGAACTCTTTTGCTCCGAACTCCGGATGTTTTTCTTTGAGCTTACCGTACAAGCCTCTAGGGAAATTGTAGTTTTTGATAAACTCGATTTGTTTCCATTGACACCAAATTCGATAAAAAATAATCGACGGAATTATGGATATCATGATGGCGGGAATTAAATATTCGCTCATTGTAAACACTCGAATATAATAGACGGCAGAGGCACGCCTTACGTGTCGGATCGTATTTCAAATGATGGCCAATGGTACGCCGCAGATTCGTAGGGTGGAACCGCCCGTTCTTGGCGATTCCACCATGTATTGCGACGGCGGTGAGTTCGGTGGATACCACCAAAAAACGGTGGGATCCACCCTACGATATTATTATTGCGGCTTCATCGCTTCGCGTGCCGCTAAATCTTCGGCGGCTTCAAGCGCAGCGTGTTTTTCATCGTCGAAAAATTGCTGAATTTTCAGCATGATTGGCCAAGTACCATCGCGACCAATCGCGGACACGACAAACCAGGGTTCTTTCCAGTCGAGTGCCTTCACGATGGCAGCTGCGCGTTCTGCACGTTCTTCATCATCGAGCAAATCGCCCTTGTTCAATACAAGCCAGCGCGGTTTTTCAAGCATACCTGGGTCGTATTTTCTTAATTCATTTTCAATTGCACGAACCTGTTCGGCGGGTTCGATGGCTTCGTCAAACGGCGCCATATCCACCAAATGCAATAACACGCGGGTGCGTTGTACATGGCGCAGGAATAAGCTACCGAGTCCGGCACCATCAGCAGCGCCTTCAATCAAACCGGGAATATCGGCAATCACGAAGCTACGGTAAGCCTCGACACTGACCACGCCGAGATTGGGATATAAAGTCGTGAACGGATAATCCGCCACTTTAGGCGTCGCCGACGACACTGCACGAATGAAGGTCGATTTACCGGCATTGGGAAAACCCAGCAGACCCACATCGGCCAGTAGTTTCATTTCAAGACGAATGTCACGCTCTTCGCCCGGCAGGCCATTACCCGCCCGGCGCGGCGCGCGCGTCATCGAGCTTTTATAATGCACGTTACCTTTGCCGCCTTCGCCACCCGTCGCGACCAACATGCGAGCACCGTGTTCGGTCAGGTCACCGATGACTTCGTCGGTAGCGACGTTGGTAACCGAAGTTCCGACCGGCACTTTAATGGTGATGTCATCACCGGCCTTGCCGAATTTTTGTTGGCCCATACCACCCTGGCCATGCTGTGCACGGAATTGGCGGTCGTGACGAAAATCAATCAGCGTGCTGAGATTTTCATCGGCTTCCAGCCAGATGCTGCCACCATTACCACCATCGCCACCATCGGGGCCACCCAGCGGAATAAATTTTTCCCGACGAAAACTGATGCAACCGTTGCCACCGGTGCCGGCAAATACTGTGATGATGGCTTCGTCAACGAATTTCATAATTTATTGGGTCTTGGGGCTTGGGACTGGGGGCTTGAAAATTGTCGCAAAGAATAATTTGCGACAACCTATCAAGTAAAAGTGCAGCTTGAGACGAAATGAGATAAATCTGGGATCCGAGGACTCTGATAGCCCCCAATCTCCAGCCCCCAGCCCCAAGCTTTAAGAACAAAAAACCCCGCGCAGGCGGGGCTTTCGCGCTGCGTTACCAGTAGAAATTACTCTGCTGGAATAACGCTAACAGTACGACGTTTGTTTGGACCTTTAACTGCGAAGTTCACCGTGCCGTCTTTAAGAGCGAACAAGGTGTGGTCGCGGCCCATGCCGACGTTTGCACCGCGATGAAACTCGGTGCCACGTTGACGAACAATGATATTGCCAGCGTCAATTGCTTGACCGCCGAACATTTTCACGCCGAGGTATTTTGGATTGGAATCGCGGCCGTTGCGTGACGAGCCTACGCCTTTTTTATGTGCCATGACGTTTTCTCCTGAGCTTAGGCAGTGATGCCGGTGATTTCGATTTCTGTGTAGTGTTGACGATGGCCCATCTGTTTACGGAAGTGCTTACGACGACGGAACTTCACAATGTGCACTTTGTCGAGACGACCGTGCGATAAAACATTTGCGGTAACAATTGCGCCTGCTACTTTCGGAGCACCGATAGTAATAGTTTCGCCATCGCCAAGCAGTAATACATCAGTGATATCGATGCTATTGCCTGCTTCAACATCGAGTTTTTCAACACGAAGTCTTTCGCCTTTCATAACGCGGTATTGTTTACCGCCAGTGATTACAACTGCGTACATGACCGGAATTCCTCTGTAGTTATTTTGGAAACACCTGCCCGAGGTCGCGGGACAGGGGCGGAATTATGAGGCAAAAAGGCTTGTGTTTCAATAGCTTCGTAGCAAAAACGGGGCTGGGGACTGGGGTTTTGGGACGGGATTCGGTGAAACTGGGTGCTTTATCGCAATATTGACGAGCCTCTGCCGCTAAGGCTGGGCCAGAATCAGGCTGATTCAGATTTTAGCCCCCAGCCCCAAACCTCCAGCCCCTGCCGCACAAACAGTCACAAGCCCCCGACATGGCTCTGTTAAACTTGCGTGTTACCACAAACCTTCCTGGCGCATGAAAAACATTAGTATTCGCGGTGCTCGCACCCACAATCTTAAAAATATTGATATCGACCTGCCGCGCGACAAGCTCATTGTCATTACCGGCCTGTCGGGTTCGGGCAAAAGTTCGCTGGCTTTTGACACCATCTACGCCGAAGGCCAACGCCGTTATGTCGAATCGCTATCGGCTTACGCGCGGCAATTCCTGTCGGTGATGGAAAAACCCGATGTAGATCATATCGAAGGTTTGTCGCCCGCCATTGCGATCGAGCAAAAAGCCACCTCGCATAATCCGCGTTCAACGGTCGGCACCATCACCGAAATTTATGATTACCTTCGCCTGCTATACGCCCGCGTGGGTTCACCGAAATGCCCTGATCATGGCTTTCCACTCGAAGCACAAATAGTCAGCCAAATGGTCGATGCCGTTCTGGCATTGCCCGAAGACACTCGCTTGATGTTGCTTGCGCCGGTAGTTCGCGAGCGCAAGGGCGAGCATGTGCAAGTGTTTGAACAATTACGTGCACAGGGTTTTGTGCGCGTACGCGTGAACGGTGCGCTATACGAAATTGACCAGGTTCCCGCGCTTGGGCTGAGAAATAAACACACGATTGAAGCGGTGATAGATCGCTTCAAGCCACGTGCAGATATTAAACAGCGTTTGGCAGAAAGTTTTGAAACGGCTCTGAAGTTGGGCGATGGTTTAGCTTCTGTGATGGAAATTGATAACGACAAAGCCGCACCCATTTTATTTTCATCGAAGTTCTCCTGCCCGGTTTGCGATTTTTCGCTACCCGAACTTGAGCCACGTTTATTTTCCTTCAATTCACCGATGGGCGCTTGCCCGTCTTGTGATGGTTTAGGCATCAAGGATTTTTTCGATCCATCGCGCGTTGTCGTGCATCCGGAATTAAGTTTATCCGCTGGAGCGGTACGTGGCTGGGATCGTCGCAATGCGTATTATTTCCAGTTGATTGCATCGCTCGCCAAACACTATGCCTTCGATGTCGATACGGCTTGGCAAAAATTACCGGAAAAAATTCGTCAGGCGATATTATTTGGCAGTGGCGAAGAAATAATTTCGTTTACTTATTTAACCGAATCCGGCGGACGCACACAACGCAAACATAAATTTGAAGGCATTGTTCCGAATCTGGATAGGCGTTTTCGTGAAACGGAATCGCAAGCGGTTAAAGAAGAATTATCAAAATATATTAGCGTACAGCCCTGCCCCACCTGCAATGGTGCGCGTTTGAATAAAGCTGCCCGAAGCGTAACGGTCGCCAATAAAACCTTGTCGGAAATTACCCGCTGGCCGATTGATGAAACCATCGCGTTTTTTTCCACACTGAAACTCAGTGGCTGGCGCGGCGAAATCGCAGTCAAAATCGTCAAGGAAATTCATGACCGACTGCGCTTCCTGATGGATGTCGGCCTGGATTATTTAACTCTGGAACGCAAAGCCGATTCCTTGTCGGGTGGTGAAGCACAGCGTATTCGTTTGGCATCACAAATCGGTGCCGGTTTAGTCGGTGTGATGTATGTGCTCGACGAACCTTCGATTGGTTTGCATCAGCGAGATAACGAACGCCTGCTCGGCACCCTGACGCGTCTGCGTGATATGGGCAACACCGTGATTGTGGTGGAACATGATGAAGATGCCATTCGCTTGGCCGACCATGTGGTGGATATTGGTCCCGGCGCCGGCGTGCATGGCGGCGAAATTATTGCGCAGGGAACCATTGACGATATTTTGAAAGCACCGCGTTCGCTGACCGGCGCGTATTTGTCCGGTCGGATGAAAATCGAGATTCCAAAAGTTCGTCATAAAGCCAAACCGAAAATGTCGCTGAAACTACTCGGCGCCACCGGCAATAATCTGAAAAATGTCGATCTAGAAATTCCGGCTGGTTTATTTGTTGCCATTACCGGCGTATCGGGCTCCGGTAAATCCACTTTAATTAATGACACGCTCTACCATATTGCGGCGAATGAATTAAACGGTGCCTCGCATACTATTTCGCCTTATCGCGAAGTACAGGGCATCGACCTATTCGATAAAGTTGTCGATATTGATCAATCACCGATTGGTCGCACGCCACGCTCGAATCCTGCAACTTACACGGGGTTATTCACACCTCTACGTGAATTATTTGCTCAAGTTCCCGAAGCGCGTGCGCGTGGTTATTCGCCGGGCCGTTTCAGTTTCAATGTGCGTGGCGGCCGCTGTGAAGCCTGCCAGGGCGATGGTTTGATCAAGGTGGAAATGCATTTTCTGCCGGACGTCTATGTGCCCTGCGATGTTTGTCATGGCAAGCGCTACAACCGCGAGACTCTGGAAATTTTATACAAGGGCTACAACGTCCACGAAATTCTGCAAATGACGGTCGAGGACGCGCTGAAATTATTCGACGTAGTCCCCACACTCGCAAGAAAACTGGAAACCTTGATGGATGTCGGCTTGAGTTACATCAAGCTCGGCCAAAGTGCGACTACCTTATCGGGCGGCGAAGCACAGCGCGTAAAATTATCGAAAGAATTATCACGCCGTGATACTGGGCAAACTTTGTACATTCTGGATGAGCCAACCACCGGCCTGCATTTTCATGATATCGAGCATTTATTAACGGTGCTGCATAAATTACGCAATGACGGCAATACGATTGTGGTGATCGAACACAATCTGGACGTGATAAAAACCGCCGACTGGATTATTGATATGGGCCCCGAGGGTGGTCATCGCGGTGGACAAATTATCGCGCAAGGCACGCCGGAAGAAGTCGCACAAAATCCCGCATCGCACACGGGCCGCTTCCTCGCGAAAATGCTTGAAGCACCCGAAAGCAAACCGGCAAAAACTATCAAGCGGAAGAAAACGGCATGAAGTCACTCTACAAAATTGAAATGGATATCCGCTGGGGCGACCTGGATGCTTTCAACCATGTGAACAACACCGGCTATTTGCGTTTTATCGAAGAAGCCCGCGTGCAGTGGTTTCGTTCTCTAGAAAGTGACTGGTCGAACGTAGATTGCGCACCGATTCTGGCCGCAATCCAGAACAATTATAAAAAACCGATTTCATGGCCGGAAAAAATCCACGTCGAACTATTTTGCGAACATATTGGTACGAAAAGTTTGAAGCTGGCGCACCGCATAACTTCTACTTCAGATGCGAATATTATTTATGCCGACGGCCACACTATTATGGTTTGGGTCAATGCAACCAGTGGAAGCACCGTGCCGTTACCCGAGAATGTGCTGAACGCCTGCAAGGATTGATTTCTTGTAGGAGCGCCTTTAGGCGCGAATGATCTGCGACATACTTCGATGTAGGAGCGAGCTCTGCTCGCGAAAACCTGCGACGAAGCATTTCGCGAGTAGAACTCGCTCCTACGTTTGGCATCGTCGCAGACTTTTGCGAGCAGAGCTCGCTCCTACGTTTGACATCGTCGCAGACTTTCGCGAGCAGAGCTCGCTCCTACGTTTGGCCTCGTCGCAGGCTTTCGCGAGCAGAGCTCGCTCCTACGTTTGGCATCGTCGCAGACTTTCGCGAGCAGAGCTCGCTCCTACGTTTGGCATTATCGCGCCTGTCGCGCCTGAGGGCGCTCCTACGGGTTTGGGGCTTGCTTCAATACCGGGAATTCCGCATAGAGCTTGCGACCATCGGCCAACACCAGACGCACACCGGCTTTATCACCTTCTTTCAAAGCTCGCAGCGGTTGCATCAACATCAAATGCAAACCGCCGGTTTCAAATTTTAATGAAGCACCGGGCTTAATTTCCAATACCCCGGGATCGCGCATCTTACTGACGCCATTCTCGACCACGCTGCGATGAATCATCGGCATGGCGAAATCTTTACTCTCAACATCGACCACCTTGATGCTGGTTTTACAGATGTTTTTCAGCACCAAATAGCCTGCAAGCGTTTGCGCGCCCGGCGGCGCGCTGCGAATCCACGCCTGCTGGATTACCGGCATACATTTTTCCGCGGCTTTTACTGGCAGTGGCTTAGCCGTGCTAGCAGCAAGACTTGTAACCGAAGCTGAAGCAAGCCCGAGTAATGCCAACCCTAAATAGGTGTGTCGTACGTTCATGGGCCTATGATACTTTTATCTGAGAACGGAGTGTTTATGAAAATCAATCTTCTTGCTGCATCCACTACTTTAGGCCTAGCCCTTATGAGTAACACGACCCAAGCCGCTGACGGCTCCTTGACTATTTACAGTGGCGACTACGAGTCGGTCGCACAATCTGAAGCCAGCTCCGGTGGCCCTGGCTTTGCCTTGTTCGAGCGCAAAATTGGTTTTGATTTGAAGGCGGGTGAAAACGACGTCTCGCTCGGCGGTCTGCCACGCGGAATGGATTCCAGCTCGCTGGTATTACGACCTGATGGCAGCGCAAAAGTACGCGGGCAGCGTTTTGATTTCGCCATTGCCGGGCAAGACGAATTACTGCGTCGCGCACTCGGCCAAACCGTCACGGTTGAACAAGCAGTCGGCAATGATCGTCAAACTTATACCGGGCAACTAATGTCGGCTGGTAATGGCCTGACTTTGAAACTTGCTGACGGCCGCATCAAAGTATTATCGAACTACGCGAGTTTTGAATTACCGCGATTGCCCGATGGCGTAGTGAATGAACCCACCATGCGTTGGAGTATTAGCAACCCGAGTGCTGGTCGCGAAAATTTTGCACTTTCCTATGCCACTTCGGGACTTGCATGGCGCGCGGAATATTTAGTGAATGCCAAGGGCTTTAGTAAGGATTGCAAAATGGATATTGAAGGTGCCGCGATGGTGGTGAATCGTTCCGGTGCCGATTTCAATAATGTGATGCTGACTTTAGTGGCCGGACAACCAAACCGTGCGCCGTCTGCTGGCCCAGAGATGGTGCAAGTCACCGGATCAAGAATGAAATCAAACATGGTCATGGCTGATGGTGCACCCAACGCCCAGGCCTCCGGCGAATACCAAGCCTACAAACTTCCCAATGCCGGTTCATTGCCACAAGGCAGCGTGCAGCGTTTGCCGCTGGTAAATGCGGCCAATAATATTGCCTGCGAACGCCGTTACGAGACCAACTTCAGCATGGGTGAATGGATGCCGCCGTATCCGATTATCGATGCCAATTACGGCGCTGCCGACGGCCAGGAATTACCGGTGTTTGCAAGCTTACGTTTCAAAAACAGCAAGGCCACAGGTTTGGGTATTCCTTTGCCCGCAGGTCGTGTGCGTATGTTCGATGGTAAAGATTTTTTAGGTGAGGCCAATATCAACCATACCGCTGCAAATCAAGATGTGACGCTGCAAATCGGCAATGTGTTTGATCTGAAATCGACACGCACACGTGAAGACTTCAAGATTGATCGCGATGGCCGCACGATGCTGGAAAAAATCAGCATCAAGCTGATCAATTCAAAAGCCCAGGCCGCCACGGTGCGAGTCAGCGAGCGCCTGCCGCGCTGGAGCGATTGGGAAATGGTATCGAGCTCAGTGCCGTTTGAAAAACGCAATGCACAAACTGTCAGCTTTGATGTGCCGCTGGCTGCCGACAGCGAAACCACTTTGACTTACACTGTGCGTTATCGTTGGGCCGCCGACATCAAAATTCCAAATTGAGAAAAATCCATGATCGAAGTTATCCAGCACGGTTCTGTCCATGAAATTAAATTGGCGCGTCCACCAGTAAACGCGCTGAATTTTGATTTGCTAGATGCACTGGTTAGCGCCATTCAAGCCGCGCCCGCCAATGGCGCACGCGGGCTGATTTTGTCGGGCGGCGAAAAAGTATTTTCCGGTGGACTGGATGTACCGTATTTAATGACGCTCGATAAAGAAGGTTTGCTAAAATGCTGGAAACGCTTTTTCGATGCCGCCCGTGCGCTTGCTAATTCACCTGTGCCAGTCGTCGCCGCGATTGCGGGCCACAACCCTGCCGGTGGCTGTGTACTCGCATTGTGCTGCGATTACCGCGTGATGGCACGCGGGGCATTTCGAATTGGCTTGAACGAAACCCAAGTGGGTCTGGCAGTGCCGGAAGCCATTCAATGTTTGATGCGTCGTGTGGTGGGCGCGCAACGAGCCGAACGTTTGATGGTAGAAGGCGCCATGATTGAATCCGAACTTGCCTACAAGATTGGACTGGTCGATGAACTCAGCGATGCCGCCAGTGTTCTTGATGCTGCAAAAACATGGCTTGCAGGCATATTGGCACTACCATCGACACCGATGCTGGCAACACGAAAAATTGCACGTGCCGATGTTGTGCATTCATTGCAGGCATTTGCGGATGCCGATCTTGAACGTTTTGTCGAAGGTTGGTATTCGCCGGACACACAAACAGCCTTGCAGGCATTGATGAGCAAGCTGAAAAAATAACGTAGGCTGGAACCCCCGCAGCGGATTCCACCATGTCAAACATCTTCGCAAACTTTCGGTGGAATCATCAAAAGGAAGAGCGCCTTTTGATGGTTCCAATGGAATGGACTCCCCCTTCTTGCGGCATCGCAATGTGCCAGACTGAGGTGTCATCAACAGTCACAGAAGAGGGAGTCCGGTATGAAGATTA
>JAYSQD010000214.1:0-7462 GCA_043721835.1 Arenimonas sp.
CTTGCTGCGCCCATGGCCTGTCGCAGCGTTTGTGCGCAGCAAGCAGGCGCCCCTACGATAGGATTTATCTAATGTGTTTTTGGCGCAGCAAGCAGGCGCCCCTACATTTTGGACCGCGGTCACATCACCAAATTCACCATGGCCAAAATAATGATCAGATACAGCAAGGTCAGTGGCGCACCAGTGCGCCAGAATTCACGTGATTGATAACCGGCCGGGCCGGAGATTAAAGCAATCACTGGATTGGATTGCGTCATGAAATTATTAGTGGCTGACATGGCAACTAAAAGTGCGAAAGCGGTTGGGTTGCCGCCCGCGGCCAGTGCGACATTGATACCGATAGGCACCATGATGATGGTAGAGCCAACATTGCCGATGACTAAACCAAAGGCTGTGGTAAGCAGACAGACCGCAAGTTGAAAAAAGAAGATCGGGGTTTGGTTGCCGAAAATATCCAGCGCGTGTTGCGCCAGCCAGTTGGCAGTGCCGGTGGAATCCATCGCCCAGCCAAGGGGGATTAAACAGGCCATCAAGAATACGGTTTTCCAACTAATGGCGGCATAGGCCTCGTCCATATTTAATACGCCGCTCAATACCATGGTGGCAGCACCGGCCATTAGCGTGATGGGTAACGGCGCAACGGCCGTGAGTGCCAACAACATGCTGACGGTAAAAATACCTATGGCCCAATTAATTTTATGCGGGCGATTTTCATCTTTTGGATAATCGGTCACCACCACAAAATCACGTGATCCACTGGCTTGCGCCAGATCTTTCCAGATACTGTGAAATACCAGCATGTCGCCAGCGCGAATTTGCAGTTGGCGGATATCGTCGCGAAATACTTCTTTGCCACGTTGAATGGCGAGCAGACTAATACCAAAGCGTTTGCGTAATCTTAGTTGTGCTTGGGTGCGCCCGATAAAATACGATGCCGGTGGAATGACGGCTTCAGAAATGCCGGCATGGGATGGATTAAATAAATCCCCCAGCACTCGCAGGCGAACAGAAAACTTTAACTGTTGTGCTTTTGCATAGGCCTGAACTTTTTCACGCTCACCCATAACACCCAAAACAGTGCCAACCCATAATACGGTATCGGCAGGTGGCGCCAGACGTGCTTCATTGCCTGTTTGCAAAGCTAGTAATAAAGGCGCACCCGCCTGTGCTTCGGCTTCACCTACCGGCATGCCAACGAGCGGACTTTCGGCAGTGAGTGTGAGTTCAAACACATCGCCTTCAATGCCATAGGATTTTGCAAAATAACTTTCCGGCGTACTGGGCATCACGCCTTTGTCTTCGTCATCACGCAGCCATTTTTTGCCGCGCGTGTAAAAATAAATCAGACCCGCCGCCAACAACAAGATGCCAATTGGCAAGGGTGCAAACATCGGCAAGGGCTTTAATAAGGCCACACCCGATGGCATGCGGCCATTCGCGGATAAAAGTAAATCGTTCAACATGATTAACGGCGAGCTGCCGATCATGGTGAGCCCGCTGCCTAAAATAATGGCCGATGCCATGGGAATCAACAGACGCGAAAGCACAATGCCGGTGCGTGCCGACAAGCGTGAGGCAACTGGCAAAAACAAGGCCGTGACCGATGGGTTTTGCATAAAGCCTGAAATCAAACCGGCGGCAGCGGAGTTAAATAAAATCAGACGTTCTTCCTTGCCGTCGGAACGCCGTAAAAGCCAGCCCGCCAGACGATTCAAGGCACCGGTACGTTCAAGGCCGGCACTTAATATCATCGAAGCAATAATGCTGATCACGGCATTACTGGAGAGCCCTAAAAATAATTCGCCCGAGGGCACCAGATTGCTGGCGCCAAGAATCACCAACACGACAAGTGCAGTGAGGTCGCCGCGAATACGTTCAAACACGAACATCGTCATAACAAAGGCTGCCAAGCCAAGTACCAAAACCATTTCGCCAGTCAGTGGTGTGATGCTGCTATCCATGTGCGTAAAAAAAATCTCCTAGCGTTTCGTGTAAAGCAAATCCCAAACACCGTGGCCCAACTTCAAGCCGCGAGTTTCAAAATGGGTTTGACGCCGCCATTCCGGGCGTGCCGTAAAACCGCGTGTGCCGTTTTGATTCTCAAGCTGCGGTTCTATATCGCAGACGTCCCATAGTTGTTCAGCGTAGTTTTCCCAGTCGGTGGCCAAATGCAGCAAGCCGCCAGGCTTCATTTTTTGACATAGCAGTTGCACAAAATCGCTCTGGATCAAACGGCGCTTATTGTGCTTTTTTTTATGCCAAGGATCCGGAAAATAAATCCTGACCTCCGAAAGCGCCGCATCAGCAATTTCATATTTAAGCACTTCGACCGCATCGTGTTGATACACCCGGACGTTGCCTGATGTGTCTTCGGCCAATCCATTCAATAAACGCCCAACGCCGGGGCCGTGGACTTCGACACCAATAAAATTACGATGAGTATCGTTGATGGCGGCAAACTGCATTTGTTCGCCATTGCCAAAACCAATTTCGAGCACGAGATCGGCCTGCCTTGAAAAAATGGTATCGAAATTTTTCAGCTGGGCCGTGTATTCAATGCCGTATAGCGGCCAGTAATCAGTGAAGGCTCGTTTCTGCGCCTGGGTAACGCGACCTTGGCGCAAAACATAACTACGAATACGACGTTGTTTTAGTGTGTCAATGTTTGCTTCCTGACTCATGCTCAGAAAAACAGGCCATCAGTTGGAGATGAAGCATTGGCATTGCGTTTTTTGGGAATGCGTCCGGCCAGAAAGGCTTCACGACCGGCTTCAATGGCTTTACGCATGGCGCTTGCCATCAAGACCGGATTTCTTGCAGAAGCAATGGCGGTATTCATCAGCACACCATCGCAACCCAATTCCATTGCAATCGCGGCATCGGATGCCGTGCCAACACCGGCATCGACAATAATCGGCACTTTGGCGTTTTCAATTATTTCGATCAAATTCCATTTGTTCTGAATGCCCAGTCCCGAACCAATGGGTGCAGCCAGTGGCATGACTGCAACGCAACCAATGGCTTCGAGTTCTCGGGCGATAATGGGATCATCCGAGGTATAAACCATCACATCAAAACCATCACGCACTAAAATTTCGGCGGCTTTAAGGGTTTCAATGACGTTGGGAAATAAAGTTTTTGGATCGCCGAGCACTTCGAGTTTTACCAGGCGATGGCCATCGAGTAATTCGCGCGCCAGCTGGCAAGTACGAACGGCGTCTTCGACGTTATAGCAGCCTGCGGTATTGGGTAATAGCGTGTATTTTTCCGGCGGTAGTACATCAAGCAAATTAGGTGCGTTGGCGTCCTGGCCTAAATTGGTACGGCGAATGGCGACCGTAACAATTTCTGCGCCTGCTGCTTCAGTGGCTAGGCGGGTTTCTTCAAAGTCTTTGAATTTACCGGTGCCGGTGAGCAAGCGCGACTGATAGCTTTTACCGGCGATGATGAGCGGCGCGTTGATGTTGGGCTGATTCATCCGCTTATTATGGCGCGAAACCAGGAGTCTGTTAACACCTAATACTCAGCCACCACCGAGCGCGTGTACGATTTCAACTTTGTCGCCTTCACTGAGCAAGTGCTGGTCATGCTGACTTTTCGGCACGATGCTGCGATTCACTTCGATCGCCACACGACGCTGGGCATAGCCCTGTTGTTCGAGTAGTAGGGCAAGGCTGATGGGCGCTTGCAAATCGAGAGTTTGACCATTGAGGAATATTTGCATGCAGCCATTTTAACGCGTTGCGACAAAAACGGGCCAGCCTCATACTTCCGTCATCCAGATAGTGCGTAATGAAAGCGCCACCACTCGTGTGGGTTCGCGCTAGCATTATCTCCACCACAGGCCGCTGCATAGAAGGAAACCCCATGAAGCTGGCCATTTTGTCGCGTAATGCAAAGCTCTATTCAACCCAGCGCCTGGTCCAAGCCGCACGTGAGCGTGGCCATACCGTGCGTGTGCTGGACCCTTTGCGTTGTTATATGAAAATTGCGCCGGGGCAATTTCAGCTCAATTACAAATCCAAGCCGCTAAGCGGGTTTGACGCGGTAATCCCGAGAATAGGCGCGTCGATCACGCGCTATGGTACGGCAGTGCTACGGCAGTTTGAAATGATGGGCGCCTATACGCCGAATTCTTCCGACGCCATCTTGCGGGCCCGCGACAAGCTGCGTTGTCATCAATTACTGGCAGGGCAAGGCATTGGTCTGCCGACCACCGTATTTGGCGATAACCCGGACGACACTCACGATTTGCTGAATTTAATGGGCGAACCGCCGCATATCATCAAGCTCAATGAAGGCTCACAGGGCGCCGGCGTGATTTTGGCCGAGCAATTGAGTGCATCCCGCAGCGTGATCGAGGCTTTGCGCGGGCTTTACGCCAATTTTCTGGTCCAGGAGTTTATCCCCGAAGCGCAGGGTGCCGACATTCGCTGTTTCGTGGTCGGCGACAAGGTGGTTGCGGCAATGAAGCGGCAAGCTGCTGCGGGGGAGTTTCGATCAAATTTGCACCGGGGTGGTGCCGCAGCCCTGGTTGAACTGAGTGCCGCCGAGCAAGAAACCGCGCTAAGAGCCGCAAAGGTGATGGGTTTAGGTATCGCTGGGGTAGATTTGCTGCGCTCCAGTAGGGGCCCGATGGTGCTGGAAGTAAACTCATCGCCCGGCCTGGAAGGCATTGAAGGCATCAGCGGGGTCGATATTGCGGGGGCGATGATAGAGCATCTGGAGCAGCATGTAAAAAAGCCCTCGCGATTAAACAAGAGCAAAGTTAAGCACAAGAAAACGACTAAATAGTTCTTTGCATAGCCAATTAAAATCTGGCTCTAAGCATTTAAGTGATTGGTCCAGTAAGTAAGAAACCATGACTTTCGTCCTGTACCGGAACTAATGAACTCTGGCACAATCTAAAACCCACTTGATTAGAGGCTTTTCGATGCGTTTTTCTTCAGTTGTACTTGCTGCGGCACTATTGTTATCACCGGTCGTCTTTGCAGATGACGCATTTCAGCTAGATGTGATGAGCAAGCCATTTAGTCCGCAGAAAGACGCGGTACTCAATGCAGTCAATACGAATCCTAAATATTCGGAAATAACACAAGCCGATCGCGCTAATATCGAGGCCGCACTTGTGATAATTTCGGAAACACTCGCTAGTAGTAAAAATATAGCATCGCTTGATGCCCCGTCACGAGAAAATATTAAATTGAACCAAGAATCTGTAAATAAATTACTGGGTAAAGCGTTTGGCGATAGCAAAATGGTTTGCACAAAAGAAGCGGCAATTGGAACTAACATGATTAAGCGGTTATGCAAAACAGCTGCTGCGAGAAAAAGAGATAGTGACTTCGCTCGAGACAATGCATTAAAAGTTAGTAAATAAGGCACAAACCATGCGCATCCTAGTCATCGAAGACAACCGTGATATCGCCGCCAACCTTGGCGATTTCCTTGAAGACCGTGGTCACACGGTCGATTACGCAGCCGACGGCGTCGCTGGCTTGCATTTGGCGGTGGTCAATGATTTCGATGCCATTATTCTGGATTTGAATCTTCCCGGCATGGATGGTCTTGAAGTCTGCAAGCGTTTGCGCGCGGAAGGCCGCAAACAAACTCCGGTGCTCATGTTGACTGCGCGTGATTCACTCGACAGCAAGCTGGCGGGTTTTGAATCGGGCGCCGACGACTATTTGGTAAAGCCTTTCGCCTTGCAGGAAGTAGAAGCACGTTTGGCTGTGTTGGCACGCCGTGGCAAAGCGGCGCAACCTCGGGTACTCCATGTTGCCGATCTTGAATATAACCTCGACACGCTGGAAGTCATGCGGGGTGGGAAAGCGATTCAGCTCAATCCGACCGCATTGAAAATTTTGCAATCTTTGATGGAAGCATCGCCATCGGTGGTGACGCGTCTTGAATTGGAAAACCGTGTTTGGGGTGAAGAATTACCCGATAGTGATTCCCTGCGGGTCCATATTCATGGACTGCGAGCGGCGATTGATAAACCTTTTGACAAAGCACTTATTCAAACCCGTCACGGGATTGGTTATCGAATCGCAGACACCGAGTCGGCCTAAGTATCGCCGGAGCGCTAAACCATGCAATACCGGCGTAGGCTTCGTACTCGAATCATTCTTTCTTTTTTGGCGCTCGGTTTTGGTTTAACCGCATTGTTTGCTGCCTCGAGTTTGTATTTGCGTAGCAAGCTCGAAGGTCAGCTTATTGATGACACGATGCAGAAAGAAGTTGATAGCCTGGTCAAACAGACGCGTGCCAACCCCAGCGAGTTGCCTTCGTTTTCGCTTTACACCGCCAAGACTTGGAGCACTCGCACTGCCTATAAAATGCCCTTGTTTCTGCAAGGCCTGGATACCGGTGTACACAATATTTCCCAGCTCGATGAAGACGGAAAACTGCGACTCTATAAATACGCCATTCGTCGCGATGACGATATTGTCAGCTATGTTCGTTATGACGTTACCGGCGCTTCATTAGGCGAACAGCAAATGCTGATCGCATTGGCATTTGCGGTCATCGTGTTTTCTGCTCTGGCTTGGCTGATTGGTATTTGGTCGTCGTCTCGCGTGATCAGCCCGGTAACCGAACTGGCACGTCGAGTGGCGGATCTTTCCGGTAGTGATAAAGCAGAATCTCTAGCGCCGTATTTTGCCAATGATGAAGTGGGCGAACTCGCGGCGACACTGGATGATTATTCCGGGCGCATGACCACATTAGTCAAGCGTGACCGCGAATTTAATGCCGATGTAAGCCATGAATTGCGCACACCGCTGGCAGTGATTCGCGGAGCGACCGAATTGTTATTGGCGAATCCGGAGTTGCCGGAAAAAACCAAACTACGATTACAGCGAATCGATCGCGCCGCATTGCAATGCACCGATTTAACGACGGCCTTATTGATGCTCTCGCGTAACGAACGCGGCATTGGTAATACCGACATTCACAAGCTGGCCAATAATCTGGCTGAAGCCAATCGTGCGCAAATGACCCACAAGCCGATTCAAGTGGTGGTGGATGGTTTGAATGATGTCTTCGTCAATGCGCCTGAAGCCGTGCTCTCGGTCGCCTTGGGAAATCTGATTGGCAATGCCTGCAAATATACCCAGGAAGGCGAGGTTCGCATTATTGTAGAAACCGACCGCGTGATTATCCAGGACACCGGTCCGGGCTTAAGCGAAGAGGATGCCGCACGCCTGTTTGAACGCGGCTATCGCGGTTCCGGTATCGGCGCAACGACCGGCGGCGGTATTGGTCTATCGATCGTGCGGCGCTTATGCGATTTATACGAGTGGAAAGTCAGTATCAAACCACGGGAAGACAGCGGTGCTGAAGCTTGTCTGGGTTTTGATACAGCAAAATAATGTGTGGCGGAATCACCTGCGGTGGTTCCACCCTGCAAACTGCGATAATGTTGAAAAGTAAAATTGTAGGGGCGCTGCTTGCTGCGCCC
>JAYSQD010000215.1:0-3600 GCA_043721835.1 Arenimonas sp.
GCGTGACCCGGGCTACTCAAATTCGTTTGCCAAATTCATTCGGTGGTGCCGACGTGTCCGCTTCAACCGTTACCCAAGTGTTGAACTCGCTCTCAATAGTTTTACCGGATTTTTTTTGTGGCTGAAAACGCCATGACCCCAGTGTTGCCATCATCACTTTGGAAATTTCAGCCGGAGCGTTTGCAACCTGGTCAATTTTTGGTTTCGAGCAACGACCTTTTCCGGAAATTAGGCAAGTCACCAATATTCGACCCGACCAATTGCCTTTTACACGAATGAGTGGCTCTGATTGTTGCTCAACTCGAATTGGGCGCGGCATTAAGTCTTGCGATAACACTTTTGCTTTTGCAGTAGAGGGGTCAATTTCAACAATGACCTTCAAACCGCTTTCAAGTTGTTTATTGTTCGCGGCGTTTTCAGGCTTGGTAAACGAACCGCTTGCAATAGACGTCATTAAAAAACTTACGAAAGGTTTTGGTAGCGAGTCTTTTTCCGGAATTGTTATTTGAGCAAGTTGCGAGTTTTCATCAAAACTTACATCAGCCCATACCTCAAGGTTGTAGGTTTTTTTTGTGGTATTGGGTTCGTTGGCACCGACAACTACCGGAAAAAACGAAATGGCGAGTGCCAGACAGAGACTAACTATTTTCATGTAGTGGCCAAAGTAAACAAGGCTGCCAGTTTAGCCCAATTTATTGTGTTTGGATTAAAGATAATTCCAGTGTGGCTACAGGAATTTATTTCGCGGCATTAATTTATTATCGGCCGTTCGCCAAAACTATTGATGATTAGTCAGGCAGGTCGTCATATCGCGGTATGCCGGTAACGTATTCCAGCAATCGCTTGCTTATTTTCAAAAGCAGGCCATTATTTTTTTGCAATTTATTGACGTCCATTGACGTGAATTCGGAGATTTTGATTTGTTGATGAGTCAGCCGGTTCAGAACGCGAAGGACCCTTTCCATATTTTGCTGTTCGGTAATATTTTTTTGAATGTCTTTAGATCTGAGTGGAACCACCTGGGCATGAAGGCGATAGCCACGCTTCGGAATTGTTTGTATGTAACCGGAGCCATGCTCTTTCGCTCCGAGCGCCTTACGCAGGACGGCGATATTCTTGTAGACCACACTGTCGCCAAGCGACGTTTCGGGCCAGCATTGCATCAGCAGTTGTTCGGAACTCACAACCCGATCCGAATGCGCCGACAGATGGCACAGCACGTCCATGGCCTTGGGTTCAAGATGGATGCGCGTATCGCGACGAACAATTACATTCTCCGTAGGCGCAACTATCCAATCGTCCACTAGAAAATGTTGTGCACTTGATGATTTCACAGTTGTTTTTTACCCGGTATTAAGACTTACGTTGTTGCATCCCTGGTCGGAGTGTAACGAACTCTGGAGCCTGATCCTATTAGTAGCGGTGAGTATTTTTGCCGCCTCAGGCAGAAAATCACCAACAACTAGCGCGTAAGGAAACCGTAAGGACAAATACTCAACACAAGAATACCGTGGCTGTGCTGCAAGATTAGTCTTTTATTTTCAACAAGATATTCATGGGTGTTGGTGGCTTCTCAAACAGGCTTCAAGTACCCACTTGTTGTGAATCGAGGCAACTCATGGTGCACGTAGATGCATGCGCAGCAGGGGAATGTCGGCGCCAAGCCGTAGCTTGTCCATAAATTCAAGGGGCCCAAAATGAAAAGATCTCTCTTTATCTCCGCCGGTATCACCGCGTCTGTGGCACTGGTTTCCATATTTCTACCCGTCACGCCGAGTCATTCAGCCGGTAGTACAGTAGCGGCGGCACCGAACAAATTTTGTGCGGTGCCGACGGCAAAGGCCGGAACTCCGGAACAAACCGCCTGGCAAATATTTACCGCCGTCAATTGCTCAAGCAATGGCCAATTTGCCTGGGAAAATTGGACCGAACAAACCTGCTTGTTGAAACCTTCAACGCCAGGTTGCAGTAATACTGCCGGTGTCGCGAAAAAACGGTTTTTGCATGCCAGCCGACTGCATTTGAAAGCGACTCAAGACGGCTTGCAGGGCCTGTCGAATGATTGCAGCCCGATGGTTACTCCAGCTTCATTTAGCGGAAGCAATCCACCTGATCCATCATTAAAACCATTCGTGCCGAAAAACCTGACATCGAGCGCCGTTTTTTGCGAAGAAGTTTTCGTCAACAATGCAGAAGCCGCTTTTATTAAAACTCCGCCGGGAGCTGCCGCGGGTGTCAACCTTCAAACGCTTACCGGTCAGGCCGCTTACATAAAAGCCAAAGGCACATTGGCATTTCCAACTTCTGCCGTGGAATTAAAAATCGATTGGTTGCCAGCAACATCGGTGACTGGCAGCGCCAGTTTTAATTGCACCAACAATAAACCCAAAGGTGTTCTTGTCGATGTCATCGATGGAAAATGTTACGCCCTCGTCGGTATGCATGTTTCCTCGAAGCTTTATCCCAACTGGCTATGGGCAACTTTTGAACCGCAAAATTCCATCACCAATCCCAATCGCTGCAATCCAAAACTTTATTCAAGTTGCAACGATGCCTGGGGTTCCAATCCTGCCTTGAGTAATGGCACTAACACGGCAGCTACAAAGAATCTGACGAATCTAATGGATCAGGCAGGTTTGGCACCAGAGTTTCGTAACTATCGTTTGGTCGGTATTCAAACCACGTATAGCGATCCCAACAAAACCATGAAAATGGGTAATTCGTTTGTTGAATACAATGCTACGGTTCCTGCACAGCAGGCGTCTTGTGTCAGTTGCCATTCCTACGCAATGATGAATACCGCAACGAACCCGCCAACTGAAAATCCGAACTTCGGTGCCTTTCCAGGTACACCACCCATCGGCAATCCGGGCAAACCACCGGCAGGTAATTGGAT
The DNA here is from genome assembly GCA_043721835.1 of Arenimonas sp. GTDB lineage: Bacteria > Pseudomonadota > Gammaproteobacteria > Xanthomonadales > Xanthomonadaceae > Arenimonas. The sequence goes on from JAYSQD010000215.1 coordinate 2,897, forward strand.
CAAGCAGGACTTCTCGTGGATGCTGGGCATTATGCCGGCCAAGTAATTGCAATCATTTTAGTTTTCTCACCTAGCCCGGGTCTGATGTTTTTGACCCGGGTATTTTTTTTGGAATTTTTCTATTAATTTTTGATGCGTCATATCCATCCTAAAGCTCTAAAATTAGCGGATGTCGTACACTTCGCAACATCTAAAATAAGCAGGGACTTTTATGCAATATCACTATCGTCGCGGAGAGCAGCAGTTCGGGCCGATGTCGCTGGACACCGTCGTTGCAGCCGCACGCTCGGGTACCATCGATCCTAATGATCTGGTCTGGGCCGAGGGCTGGAATACTTGGCGGGCAGCTCACGCGGTTCCTGGCTTGTTTCCTCGAATCCCGCCAGTACCGCAAAAATCCATGGGCGACGATGCCAGCATGCGCATGCTGCTTCCTGTGGGTCGTTCGTTCTGGGCGATTGCTTCAGGCTATTTCGGACTACTTTCGATCCTGTTGATTTTTGCTCCGTTTGCACTCGTCACCGGCATTCTCGCGATTATGGATATCAAGAAAAATCCCGACAAACACGGCATGGGCCGAGCTATTTTCGGCATTGTGATGGGCGCGCTGTTTAGCATGATTCTGCTTTTTGCAGTTTTGAATTAGAACAGGTCGACATAAATAATGATCGTTTTCACCCGTAGGGGCGCCTGCTTGCTGCGCC
>JAYSQD010000216.1:0-6706 GCA_043721835.1 Arenimonas sp.
GGCGCAGCAAGCAGGCGCCACAACAATTTTATTTATCGGATAAATTTTGGGCGCAGCAAGCAGGCGCCACTACAATTTTATTTTTCGGATAGATTTTGGGCGCAGCAAGCAGGCGCCACTACAATTTTATTTTCTCGGATAGATTTTGGGCGCAGCAAGCAGGCGCCCCTACGTCAGAATCAAATTTCAAGATCGGTTTACCTTATATAGCCGTGTTTCCGAGTACAGCTTTTAATGATTTCAAATCGGGTTGCAATTGATCGGCGTGTGCAGGACGGTCCAGTAGTTTTTGCAAAAGCTCGGGAACGGCGATACTTTGCTGAATCAGCGGCTCGACCACGGTTTCAAATTTTGCCGGATGCGCGGTAGCGACCACACACCAATCACGGGTATCACCGGCATCGCGAAGTCGTTCCAAAGCCATCATGCCGCAGGCCGTATGCGGGCAGATAATTTCATCGTATTTATCGAGAGTTACCGGAATAGCGCGGCGGATTTCATCGTCGCTAACACTTTCAATATTCAATATGGCCTGATGAATTTTTTGGTCGGGATATAAATAACGCAGACGCTCGAGATTGCTTGGTGCGCCGACATCCATTGCATTGGCGAGGGTGCTCAAGCTTTCTTGTGGCGTGTATTTTCCGGTATCGAAAAAATCCTGTAATACAGTATTCGCATTGGTAGCCAACACAATATCGCCGATCGGTGTACCAGCCGCGCGTACGAGCATGGCAGCAAAGGCGTTGCCTAGATTGCCAGAGGGAATAATGAAGTTCAGTTTCTTGGTTTCATCTTGCAGATTTGCATATTGCACCGCTGCCCAAGCGTAATAACTCATCTGTGGCAGCAGGCGACCAAGATTGATGCTGTTGGCCGAGGTGAGTGCGTATTTTTCTGACAAATCTTTATCGGCGAATGCAGCTTTTACCAAACGCTGGCAATCATCAAAACTGCCTTGCACACGATAGCTATGAATATTGTCGCCAAAACAACTTAGCTGGTGTGCCTGTCTTGCCGACACCCGGCCATCCGGAAATAAAACAATCACCCGAACATTGTCGTGTTGATGAAAGGCCGCTGCGACGGCGCCACCGGTATCGCCTGAAGTGGCAACCAGAATGGTGCGGGTTTTATTTTTAACCGGCACTGCTGCAAAACATTCGGAAAGAAAGCGCGCGCCGACATCTTTGAATGCCGATGTTGGGCCGTGGAACAGCTCAAGCAAAAAATTATTTGAAGACGATAGCTGCTTTAAAGGCACAAGAAAATTAAACGCACGTTCGATCATGCCGGGTAGTCTTTCCGATAAAAAATCACCCGTAAAAAATGGTGACATTACCTGCAAGGCGGCTTGCTGGTAGGTTTCTGATGCAAGCAGCGCAGTCAAATCAATTTTTGGAATATACTCGGGAAGATAAAGTCCCGCATCAGGTGCAATGCCTTCGATGATGGCTTGATGCAAGGGGATGGCAGCGGAATTTCCGCGAGTGCTTAAGCAGAGCATGACAATACCTCGGCACGCGGGCCGGCCACTTTCGAAATAAAAATATCACTTTCCAAGCCCACTTCGAGAAAAGCCTGCTGCATATATTTTGCCGTGGTCTCTGCAATTTGTTTTCCGACGCACCAAGCAAACACACTTGGCCCCGCGCCCGAAATACTGGCACCTAAAGCACCATGACCCAGTGCGGCTTGTTTTACTTTGGCAAAGCCGGGAATCAATGGCGAACGTCGTGGCTCGATTAGCACATCATTCAGGCCACGTTGAATCAATGAAAAATCGGATTTAAAACAGCCCGTCAACAAGAGTGCAAGGCCTTCACTTTGTCCGATAAATTCTTTCAATGCGTAATGGCCAGTCAAAGCTTCGCGCGCCTTGCGGGTTTCCAAAACAAAATGAGGATGCACCAGAGCGCAATATAAATTATCGGGCGTCGGAATCGCCGTCAGTGAATCCTGTGTTGCCAATACCAGGCCACCCAGTAATTGCGGGCCAACATTATCGCCGTGATAACTACCCGATGCCGCTGCTTCGCCTTCAAGCGCATAGCGATATAAAGCTTCGCGCGACAAGGGGTTTTCGAGCAAAGCATTCGCGGCAACCACTGCAGCGGTCGCACTTGCCGCAGAACCACCCATGCCGGAACCGAGTGCGATGCCTTTTTCGATTTCAATTTCATAACCATAAGCCAGATTCAAATCTTCCCGCATCGCGCGCAGTGCGCGCGCGGCAGTATTGTTTTCGGTTTCCAGCGGCAATTCGGTCAGCCTGCCGCGAATGGCGATGACGCGTATTTCGGGAACGGCAATTCGACGTACCGTGACGGTATCACCAGCGCCTTCAATACTATGGCCAAGAATATCGAAGCCGACGCCCACATTACCGACCGAGGCAGGTGCAAATGCCGTTGCAACAACAGCATTCATAGTTTGGCTCCCAGATGCGCGGCTACTCGCAAGACATCGGCATAAACACCTGCTGCCGTGACTTCGGGTCCTGCGCCGGGCCCTTGCACAACGAGCGGATTTTTCTGATAACGCCGTGTGGTGAATTGCACAATATTGTCGGTCGGCTTCAGGCTGGCAATGGCATGTGATTTATCCAATGCCATCACCGACACTTTTGCTACGCCATCGGCATTCAAACTGGCAACATGGCGCAAAACTTTATTTTCTTTTTCTGCGGTGTTGAATCGTTGCAACATATCGGCATCCATTTCATTGATTCGTGCGAAAAAATCGTCGCGCGATAAGTTCTGTAAAAATTCCGGCACCAGGCTTTCAATCTCGACTTGTTCAAGACTTAAATCATGGCCCATTTCGCGAGCAAGAATAACCAGTTTACGCGCAACATCGACACCGCTTAAATCATCGCGCGGGTCCGGTTCGGTATAGCCTAACTCACGCGCCTGCATAACCAATTGCGAAAATGGCAGCGAAGTATCATAACTACCAAATAGCCAGGACAAGGTGCCGGAAAATACTCCGTCAATCGCCTGGATTTCATCGCCAGTGTCCAATAAATCCCGGACTGTCTGGATTATCGGTAAACCTGCGCCGACGGTGGCTTCATAACGAAAACGCGCGCCGCTATGTTGGCAAGCTTCACGAATCGCTTGGTAACGTGCGAAATCGCCACTGCCCGCTTGCTTGTTCGGCGTGATCACATGGATGCCTTGTTGCAACCATGTGGCGTAACGCGAAGCGACTTCGGTATTGGAGCTGCAATCAATCAGCATACAATGCGGGCCATGCAGGCTGCGCAAATGCTCGCCGATGGCATCGAGGTTTACCGGTTCGGCGGCAGCCAGTTGCTCGGAGATATTATTCAAATCTAAACCGGTGTCGCTCAATAACATGCGACCGGAATTGGCTATCGCACAAAGTCGTAACTGGATATTGGATTCTTTGAGCAAGCGTTTTCGGGTCGCTTCAAATTGTTGCAGTAAGACGCGACCAACATTGCCGGGGCCAATTAGACCAACCGAAATAGTGAGTGCCGATAAATAAAATCCGGCATGGACCGCACGCAAAGCACGCGCTATATCGCTGGCCGCCACTGCCACCGAAATATTCCGCTCCGACGAACCTTGTGCAATCGCCCGCACATTCACGCTGGCACGCGCGAGGCTATCGAACAATCGGCTTGCAATGCCGTGTGTGCCGACCATGCCATCGCCGACAATCGCTAGTACCGCGACTTCTTCTTTTGCATCGATATCAGCAATTTGTCCGAGTTGCAATTCGCGTGCAAAAGTATCACGCAATGTTTTGATCGCAGCGGCGCGATCATTCAAACGCACTGTGCAACAAATCGAATGTTCGCTCGATGCCTGCGAAATCATCACCACCGAGACATCGGCTTTATGCAGAGCCGCGAATACGCGCTCGGCCGTTCCCGGCACGCCCATCAAGCCGGTGCCTTCAATCGTGACTAAAGCTAAATCGGTGATTGCGCTTACGCCTTTTACCGGTGGTTGCGTGCTCGGTGTTTTTGAAATCACACTGCCGGGATGCTCGGGTTTGAAACTATTGCGAATACGCAGCGGAATATTCGCCGCCATAACCGGCTGCAAACTCCGTGGATGCAAAACTTGCGCGCCAAAATATGCCAGCTCGCAGGCTTCTTCAAACGATAAACTTGGCACCCATTCGGCCTCCGGCACCAAACGCGGATCGGCCGACAATACGCCATCAACATCGGTCCAGATCGTGAGTTCTTTTGCCGAAAATAATTTGGCGAAAATCGCGCCCGACCAATCACTGCCATTACGACCAAGCACGCGTGCCTTGCCGTCTTTATCACTGGCAATAAAACCGGTGACGATAATACGATTAGCTTGATGCTGTGCTTGCCATGTTTTCAAATTGATAGAACTTGACGACCAATCAATATCGATGCCCAGATTATTATCGTCATGCACGACCAGTACTTTGCGGGCATCCAGACAATCGGCCGACACACCAAGTGAAACCAAATGTGCGTGCAATAAATACGCCGACCAGACTTCTCCGAGTCCTTGCACCCATTCAAAAGCAGTGCTTGGCAATGACTTCAGCAGGGACAGCGCATGCAGTACTTCACGCAGTCGCTCGCTTTCGGCATTGAAAAAACCTTCGGCATGCGCGCGATTGTTCGTCAATAAATCATCGGCGGTATTGCGATGGCGTTTCAATATTTGATCAAGCAGGCTTTGCCAATACTCATCTTGTGAAGCCGCCAGCTGTGCACAGCGAATCAGCCCATCGGTCGTGCCTTTCAAGGCCGAGACCACGGTAACTTGCGTAGTGAATTCGGTCTCAGCCAGCAATAATTGAGCGGCATGCGCAATGCGTGCGGCGTCGGCCATACTGGTGCCGCCAAACTTATGCGCAAGGACGGTAGAAACGGCTGCTGACATGTTGAATCTCCTACGGGTTAGAACACCGCGGAGACAATCCCCGCGCTATTTGCGGGGCGGGGCTGAACTTAAAGGTTCATTCCACGCACCACGCGTACCGGCAACCGGTAGTTGTAGTGGTGGATGTAATGAGCGAGGCCATCAGGCAGGCAGCCGCCGAACCAGAATGGTTCGTGTGGTTGTTTGTTTTGATGTGTATTGCCAGGTTCATAGCCCGACTAAAACGCATCATCGGGGTGCTTGTCAAGTGATTGGGCGAATTCAGTGGTATTGCACGGCAATATGACGCTGCAGGCACCCGAAACAGCGCCGCATTATGCTGCTCAGCCTTCGGATGCCTGCATTCTGGATCTGCCTACTTAAATCGGCTTATTTGGTATTTTTCGCCTGATAGACGTCAAATTCTGCTTTACTCAATTGGCCATTTTTATCGGTATCGGCTTTCTTGAATTTCTTGCTGAGTGGATGATCGGCGGGAACTTCTTCCTTGGTCAAACCCCCATCCGCATTGACATCCAAAGCCTCAAACGAACCGTGTACCGGTGGCGATGCTTCTGCCTGGGTGGCCACGGCAACAGGTTCTTGTGGCGGGGGAATTGCATCTTGCGAGGCCATGGCTTGGTTCGCCATTATGCTCATGCCAACTACCGTCGCCGTGATTGCCATTGAATACGCGTTGCGTGAAATCTTATTCGTCATTATTTATCTCCATGGGTAACACTGATTGAAAGCAGGGGCGGGGGCCCTCGGAGCTAGATTGACAGTGCAATAGCAACCTCAGTTAAACCGTGGAAGCGCTTGAAATTACGGGAATTAATTTTTCAATAAATGTTTTACAAATGTTTTTCTTACGTAAATTTAATGCGCATATAACCTGATTCAGCTACTTACGAAAATTTTAATAACTGCGGTAAAGCGGGTGTTCAGCGCTTCCCGAGTACTCACTCCGTTCATGTCGGTGTAAACTGCCGGCATGAATATTTTCAAGATTTTTACCCTCGAAGCCGCGCATCGCTTGCCCAATGTGCCAGCAGGTCATAAATGCGCGCGTCTGCATGGTCATTCGTTTCGGGTTGAATTACATCTCGATGGCCCGGTCGATCCACATAGCGGATGGGTGATGGATTTTTCCGAAGTTAAAAGTATTTTCAAGCCATTGTACGAACAACTCGATCATCATTATTTAAATGATATTGAAGGTCTGGAAAATCCGACGAGTGAAAATTTAGCAATCTGGATCTGGAATCAAACAAAGCCCTTGATGCCTTTGTTATCGGAAGTGGTTGTGCATGAAACCTGCACGGCGGGTTCGCGTTACGCCGGAAAATAATTCGTAGGGGCGTCTGCTTGCTGCGCCCATGGTCGTAGGGTGGGCACTGCCCACCTTCGTTTTACATGGCGAGAATGGAGGGCGATGGCCACCCTCAATTAAAATACATCGCGTATTCCGAGGGCCGCGAATTTTTCCATGCAATTCTAATCGTGCTGCCACTTTTGCTTTTTGACGTGAGATAGGCAGGCTCGCCCCATTTCAAGGCTTCTTCGAGTGGCCCGACACCGGGCGTATTGGCTGCCGTTTTATAAATCAATTCCCGCAGCGCAATAAGCTTTTTCCGTACCGTTACTGGATAGCTTTTGAAAGTCTTTTCGACTTCGGAGTTTTTGAAAACAGTCATCCGGTGATTCCTCTGGAAGAACCGATTATGCAATCTTTCCCGGCACGGAGGGTACGCGTTGCGTAGGGGCGCTTGCTTGCTGCGCCCGATCTTGCTAGCAAAATTTAAGAGCGGGCGCAGCAAGCA
>JAYSQD010000217.1:0-18673 GCA_043721835.1 Arenimonas sp.
GCGCAGCAAGCAGGCGCCCCTACGGTTTAAATTTATGGCTAATCTGGTAAATAATCACAAGCATGTAGCCCGGTTCACACTCTACCGACCCAGGTTTTAAAGAATGACCAAGATCGCTGTTGTTATCGGTTTGGAACGGTTCAATACATTACCCATACAATGCCGACTCAAGTTGAGATTCTGGAGTTTTGACATGTCGGCACTGTGTTATGTAAAGCCGTATCGAATACTGGTTTTATTCAGTGTTTCAGCAATGATTTTTGCCTCTGCCAATTTACAAGCCCAATATGAGCCTGCCAAATCTGACGATGCAACTACGCTCGACACAGTCGAGGTAATCGCCACACGCAGGAGCTTGTCGAACTTTCCCGGTGCTATTGCCATTGTTGATGGAGCAGCCTTGCACGAAGGCCAACGCAGGGTCAGCCTGTCTGAGTCGCTTGCACGAGTGCCCGGCATTACCGTGCTGGACCGACAAAACTATGCACAAGACTTGCAGGTGCAAACTCGTGGTTTTGGCGCGCGTTCAAGCTTCGGCGTTCGTGGCGTCAAAGTCATTGTTGATGGTATTCCGAACTCAGCTGCGGATGGTCAGGGTCAGGTCGGTAGTTTTCCGCTTGATGCGCTGGACCGGATCGAGGTGTTACGCGGGCCGCTGGCACTTCAGTACGGAAACGCAGCCGGTGGCGTGATTGTTGGTTACACCAATCTGGAAAATAGACGAGCAACGCTTCTCGATTTATGGGTTGGCAACAACGCAAGTTATCGAGCTTCGGTCGGCGTTGATGGCGCTAGCGAGAATGCATCCTGGCGATGGCGTGTTAACGCGAATCGTTTCGCTACGAAGGGTGAACGTCGGCACAGTGCAGCCGAGCGCTCACAGCTCAATACCGTTGCGCAATGGACGCCACGCGAAGGTGAGCGTATTTGGCTGACTCTAAATTCCCTATCGCAACCTGCCACTCAAGATCCATTGGGTTTGACACGGCAGGCCCTGCAATCAAATCCGCACGACACTGATCCATCCGCTCTCACATTCAACACTCGCAAAAGCATAGAAAACCATCAGCTAGGTGTGCAGTGGGAGCGTGAATATCACAATGACCGTCGTGTTTGGCTCGGTGCATACCATATTGAACGCAACGTGTTGCAGTTCCTCGCTTTGCCAGTGGGTGCGCAGGCTAATGCAAGAAGCGCAGGCGGCGTTATTGACCTCGGGCGACGCTCCAATGGAATAGCAGGTGGTCATAGTTGGAGTGGAACAGATGGCGCCATCACCCTCGGGTTCGATAGAGCTCAATTACAAGAAATACGTCGTGGCTATGAGAATTTTATTGGCGATCAACTGGGAGTTCGTGGTCGCTTGCGTCGCGATGAAATCAACCGCGTGACCAATAATGAGGTTTACGCTATTGGCGATTGGTATCCCAAAAAAGCCTGGAGCGTACTGGGCGCGTTTCGATATTCAAATATTCGTTTCGAGTCCGACGATAATTATTTCGCAGCTGCTAACGGTGATGACAGCGGAAAATTGGAATACAAGGAGTCTTCCATTTCGCTCGGTGTATCGCGTGCTTTTGCTAATGGAGAAATATTCGCAAGTCTAGGACGAGGCTTTGAAACACCAACGGTTACGGAACTGGCTTATCGTCCAGACGGCGGCGGCGGCTTTAACTTCAGCTTGACCCCTGCGCATTTTATTTCGGGTGAAATAGGTACACGCTGGCGCCATAATGGTGTTCAGGCCAATATCGCTTTTTATCGCGTAAGTGCTGAAGATGAAATTGTTCCAGCCGAAAGTCGCGGGGGCCGAGCGAGTTTCGCTAATGCTGGTCGTACTGACCGAATCGGCGTTGAAGCAGGATGGTCAGGCAAGCTGGGCAATTCATGGTCTTATGCGCTTGCAGCCAACTGGATTCGTGCACGCTTTGACAAAAGTTTCAGCTACAACCTATTTGCAAATGGCGCGAACGTGGTTCGACTGGTTGATGCAGGAAACCGCATACCCGGCATACCACGTGCCGACGGATACGGCGAACTAGTGTGGCGGTCATCCGATACGAACTTTGATTCAGCACTTGAGCTGCGAATTAGCGATAGCATCGCCACTGATGATCGCAATAGCGACTTTACTAACGCTTATCTCAAGTTCGCACTTCGAATGGCGTGGTGTCCATCCCAAGCACACGGTTGGAACGGATTCATTCGTGTGGACAATCTATTTAATCGCCAATATGTCGGGTCGGTAATTGTAAATGAAGCCAATGGTCGGTATTTTGAGCCTGGAGCAGGCCGCGGTTTCACCGTTGGCATAGGTTGGAACGGCCTCGCACCTAAATAATGATCGACCCGAAACACTGAGGCTTTCTTGAAAGCGTCAGGCTGATTTATTCTTGGAAATCATCGATATTAATCAGTATCTAAAGTTTTGCAGTTCAAAATTTACGTGTATCTAGTTACGTCGGTATTAAAGCTCGGAAGACCATAAGCCGCAAATAAAATAATACTGATAGGGTGGATCCCACCGTTTTTTTCGGTATCCAACAACCTACCGCCGTCGCAATGTTTAATGGAATCGCCTGCGATGGCGCCACTTCTTTATAAATGCGACATTATTCATTTGCATGGGTGCACAAACCCGCGTTCATGGTTTGACTAAAAATTAGAAGTACGATTCAAAAACATCAATCTCGTCAATTATGGTGGAGGAACAGTGGACGTCCTCCAAACCCTAAGAGTGTGCGTAAACGAACAGACACCAAGCTTGCAGCCGATCAGCATCGAAGATGAAAAAGACAGCAAATTGATCGAGATCAAGAACCCAGTGCGCAGTCTGGTGCATCTTAGCTTCGTAGCATCGCATGACGGTTCAATTTCCGGAGACGGCCATGAATCATGAGCACTCGTAACACCATTCGTCGGCCGCGACTTTCTCGCGCTCACGTTATTCAATGAAACAAACAACAGCTTGAATTTCAAGCGTTAGCAAAACAGCCTATTTCAAGGAGCTCTATATGAAGCTGAATCATTACATTGCAGTTACGACCATTCTCGCTGCCTTTGCGATCCAAGCAACGGCAGCACAGCAGGCGGCCGACGAACATAAAGACCATCATCCAGTCGTCGCTGCCGTAGGCACCCCAAAGCCAGCTCCAGCAGCTAACCCTAGCGCTAAGACCGTTGCCCTAGGTGCGGATGTGACAGGTATGGACACGCAGATGAAGCGCATGCGAGAAATGCACGACAAGATGATGAATGCCAAGACTCCGAAGGAGCGTAGTGCCTTGATGGCTGAGCAGATGAAAGTCATGCAAGACGGTATGAAGATGATGAACAACATGCCCTCCCAAGGTATGGGTGGCATGAAGATGAAGGACGGTATGCCTGCGAATGCCAAAGACATTATGAAAGACGGTATGGCAGAGCATCATCAAATGATGGAAAAGCGCATGGAAATGATGCAATCCATGATGCAAATGATGATGGACCGGATGTCGGATTCATCCTCAAAATAAAGGAGTCATTTCATGAACATTTTTCGCACCGGTATTGCTCTGTCCATAACGGTACCGGTATTGCCCTGTCCATAACGGTAGCGGTGTTGTACGCACTTTGTGCACTCGCCTGGGCGATGGCATCTGGACACTTCATAAGCTTTATGAATAGTCTCTTCCACGGAATGGATTTCAGCAGTTGGTAGAGACGAGTCCTTTTTCATGGTCGGGATTTTTAGTCGTGCTTCCAGTGCTCAGTGCTTGGACGATGCTCGCGGGTGCATTTTTTGCTTGGATATCCAATCGCCTCAATCGCTGAAATTATTCGATTATGGAGCAATATATGAATCATGATCACTCGCAACACGATGACCAACCCAAGCCATTCTGGGGTTCCCGGTATTCAATAGGCTTGATCGTATTTGGTGGCATCGCCTTATATTTCTTGCTGACCGAACATCGAGCGCATTTTTTCGGTGCTTTACCACTTTTGCTTTTACTGTCCTGCCCATTTATGCATATGTTTATGCATCGCGGACATGGCGGTCATGGTCATGGGAATCACAATCAGAGCAAAAAAGATTCAAATAGCTCAGACGAATCGCCGACTTCAAATAAGGGAGAGCAGCCATGAGCCACGATGCGCCCGGTTATGGATTATGGCTTTTGGTCATTTTCAATTCCGCCATCTTTATCATGTTCGCGTTTAGCTTTTTCAAACCGCAAACGGGTCGCGATTGGCGAACTTTCGGCGCGTTCTCGGCCTTTATCGTTGCTCTATTCGTTGAGATGTATGGTTTTCCGTTGACCATTTACGTGATGTCTGGCTGGCTACAATCCCGATACCCCGGACTTGATCTGATGTCGCATAACTCGGGGCATTTGTGGTCAACAGTATTGGGCGAGAAGGGCGATCCGCATTTCGGTGTGCTACATATCGCGAGCTATATATTCCTGGGCTTCGGGTTCTATCTTTTGTCGAGCGCCTGGAATGTGCTTTATCACGCTCAAAGGCACCACAGGTTGGCGACGAAGGGGCCGTATGCGCGCATACGTCATCCGCAATATGTCGGCTTCGTACTGATTCTGCTTGGTTTTCTATTGCAATGGCCAACACTGCTCACCTTGTTGATGTTTCCATTTTTACTGGTGATGTATGCACGACTTTCTATCACGGAAGAGAAGGAAATGCGCATTCAATTTGGCGCCGAATATGATGCCTACCTTTTACGAACACCCCGTTTCATTCCGTCATTTCCGAAGCAATACCCAGCTGCCTAATTACATCAACGACAAGCCTTGTCGGTCTGCAACATGTTCGTCAACCACGTTAATTCAGGAGAACATCATGACAATTTCCAATATTTCACAAGCAGGTATCAAGGGTCTTCCATCAGCATTGATAAGCGCTCAGGAAGCAATCAATCTGCCCGAAGTGCAATCCATGCTTAAAAGATTATCTGAATTTCAACTCGGCATTTTTATGCCACATAGGCATGACGAAAAAACCGGTGCATTCCAATTGCTTGGAGATGACCTTGTGCAGGTGGAGTCTGGTCTGGAAGTGTCATTCAAGCTGGCAAAAGAGATCACACTCCAGTCGGACAGTTTTCTCCCGGTCGGATGGTTCTGGCGTACCGAACAAGCAGCCCCGATAGCTGTTTGCGAAATGGTGTCAAATGAAAGTGCAATCGATGCAGAGCGGCACGCTGATCACAAGATGAAATCAAAAATTTAATTGTAAACGCAGTAAGGGAAAAACGATGAAAACCAGTGTAATTGAAGTGAACGATCTGCTGTCGGTATTGACTGTGGACGAAGTGGAAAAACGACTTGCTGATGTGGCTGGTGTCGAAAGTGCTACGGTCAATTACGCTGCTAAAAACGCTACGGTGCGCTACGACGAAACCCTGCTTGAAGTCGCTGACATTAAGGTATTCGCACATCAACGCGGGCAGCAGCCCGGCGGCGAATCGGAAGCCAAAGATGGAAAGGAAGATAAACCCGAGCACAAGCCCGAACATAAAGTGGAAGAAAAGCCTGCGGTAAAACCATCACCGGAAGCGGCACCGTCCTGTGCTTCACCGAAAGCCGGCCCAGCCACTTCTGCCACCACGCCCGCCGCCTCCGCAGGCGACGGACAGAAGGAAAAAGCGGACCCGATCGCGCCGCCGCCTGACTTGAAATAAGACATTTTGATGTGAGAGCCAGTAAGGAGGCGATATGAAAACCAGCGTCATTGAAGTGCGTGATCTGCTGTCGGTATTGACTGTGGACGAAGTTGAAAAGAGAATTGCAGATGTGGCCGGCATCGAAAGCGCGACGGTCAATTACGCTGCGAAAAACGCCACAGTGCGCTACGACGAAACCCTGCTTGAAGTCGCCGACATTAAAGTGCTGATACATCAACGTGGGCAGCAGTCACCGGACCCATCGCAAGCCAATGATGGCAAGGAAGAAAAACCGGAGCAAAGTCCTGAGACAAAATCAACGACAGAAGCCGCACCAAGCACTTCTGCCGCTGCACTCAAACCCACCAATACGCCAGACGACGGACAACACGACAATGCGGCGTCGACATCCGCCACTGAATCGAAACCTCCCACCAACGATTCCGACACAACCGCGGCCGCTCCTGCAGCCGACGAACACGAGGGTCATGAGGAGCCGGGAGCGCTTGGTAAGCTAACTGCTTGGGTACGGGATGCGATTACCGGTGATGACAAAGACCCTGCGGAGCCTGATGCGAACGCTGCAAAGCCAATAGCCACGGATGCAAAAACGTCTCCAGATCCATCCATCACTGAACCGAAAAGCCCACCGGCCGCTCAGGCCACTGATACTCCTCAAGCAGCGCCTAAAACACCCAAGCCTGAAAGCAAAGTTGACCCGCACGCAGGCCACAAAATGCCAGGCAAGCCATCGCCAATGTCAGCAGACATGGCACATGAAATGGGTCATAGCGGTGGCGATTTGGCCGCGATGGTGCGCGACATGCGAAGTCGTTTCTGGATTTGTCTATTTTTCACGATACCCATTTTTATTTATGCACCGATGGGCGAATTTTTTAAGCCGCCAAGTCCGCCGTTTGGCATAGAGCTGAACCTGTGGCTATTTTTCCTGGCCAGTGCCGCCATTTTGTATCCAAGCTGGCCATTCTTTGTGTCCGCGTGGCGGGCGATCAGGAAGGGTGTTTTAGGTATGGCAGCGCTGATCGTGTTGAGCGTTGGCACCGGCTATATCTTCAGCGTTGGCAGTACTTTTTTCTTTAAAGACGGCGGTCAATTTTTTGAAGCCGTGTCGGTGTTATTGGTTTTTATTTTGCTCGGCCACTGGTTGGAAATGCGTGCTCGCGCGGGCGCGTCATCCGCGATAAAAGCCTTGATGAATCTCACGCCGACAAAAGCTTCTGTTATTCGCAACGGCGTTGAGTCTCAAGTTCCGACGGCGGAGGTGTTGGCAGGCGAGATTGTGGTGATTCGACCCGGCGATAAAATTCCGGTTGACGGCATTATTGAAACCGGCGAATCGTTGGTCGATGAGTCGATGCTGACGGGCGAGTCGATGCCGGTACAAAAGGGCCCAGGTGCCACGGTAATTGGTGCGACCATCAATAAAAGTGGCAGCTTCCGCTATAAGGCAACCAAGGTCGGTGCCGACTCGGCCTTGGCCCAGATCGTCAAATTAGTACAAGAGGCGCAGAACTCAAAAGCACCAGCACAATTGCTGGCAGACAAGGCAGCACAATGGTTAGTCATTGCCGCCATCGTGATTGGTCTTGCCACCTTTGCGGTGTGGTTTTGGATAATCGGGCAGTCACTGTTATTTGCAGTGACGTTGACCATCACCGTCTTCGTGATTGCTTGCCCGGATGCCTTGGGACTGGCCACGCCTATGGCGGTGATGGTGAGTACCGGATTGGGTGCTGCGAACGGCATTTTGTTCAAGAATGCTTCGGCACTTGAAGACGCCACTAAACTCAATGTGATCATTTTCGACAAAACCGGCACGCTCACTATTGGTCAGCCGGAAGTTGTGGAACTCGTCACGGCCGAGGGCGTTACCGATGACGTGTTGCTCACCGCCGCCGCTGCGGTTGAACAGGGCTCCGATCATCCGTTAGCCCAGGCTATTTTGCGACGTGCTGAAAAACTTATCGTTGCGGCACCGACAGGTTTTGAAAGCCTGGACGGTATGGGCGCCCGCGCCGAGACCGCCGATGGAACCGTGTTCCTCGGCAACCGATTATTGATGGACACGCAAAAACTTGCGCTCGGATCGCTTGAGGCTGAAGCCACTCGTTTACAAGCTGATGGCCGAACCGTCGTGCATGTGTCTCAGGCCGGTAGTGTGATTGGCCTGATAGCGATTGCCGATGCTATCCGCCCCACGTCGAAAGCAGCCGTTGCCAAGTTGCGCGAAAGCGGCATTGAAGTAGTGATGTTGACCGGAGACAACGCAGCAACCGCTAAACGCATTGCTGCCGATCTGGGTATCGGCACCGTGTTGGCGGATGTACTGCCGGCACAAAAAGCCGACAAGGTGAAAGAGCTGCAAGCCACAGGCAAGAAAGTCGGTATGGTTGGTGATGGTGTTAATGATGCACCGGCGCTTACGCAGGCCGATGTCGGATTTGCGATTGGCGCTGGTACCGATGTCGCGATGGAAAGTGCTGATGTGGTGCTAATGAAAAGCGATCCGTATGACATCGTCGCTGCCATCGAGCTGTCGCGTGCGACCTTGCGAAAAATGCACCAGAATCTTTGGTGGGCCGTGGGCTACAACGCGCTCGCGTTTCCACTCGCTGCGGGCGTGTTATACCCGTTTGTGCTGAGTCCGGAAATCGCAGCGCTATCCATGTCAGGCAGTACCTTGATTGTGGCAATTAATGCGTTGATGCTGAAGCGCCTCAAGTTGGAAGGTATTAAAAATGTGGAATCAAAGCCTTCTAAGGCAGTTGATGCGAAAGCTACATCGAGCTTGCCGGCATGAATGATCTGACTCACTTTCGCTGTCCATTAAAAAACAATGAGCAGGAATATTAAAAGTCGGCATGCCTCTAGTTGGATGCTCATCGCCAGCGGTGTTTGGTTGTTTGGTCTGGGTATTTATTTCATTGCCATTCGGCCGCCACTGCTGCCGGAAGACTTGCGCTTCATGGGTACGACCCTCGCACAGATTCGGTCTTCCGTGCCCGGCCTCGAGCCTTGGTTGGAAAGGGTATTCATGGTCCTTGGCGGATTCATCGCAGGCGCAGGCGTGCTCACCGTGTTTGTTGCCATCGTAGCAATGCCCTTGCGATTAAAAGGTAGCGCCTGGGCGATCGCTCTTTCTGGCGTATTTACAGTTGGGTTAATGAGCGCAAGCAACTTTGCACTTCATTCCGATTTTAGATGCTTACTGTTGGTTCCTGCGCTGTTTTGGCTTGCGGGACTTGTCTTCCATGTCGCCGGTCATGAGCGTAGTAAGACTGACGATCATTTTAAGGAGCTTAACTGAATGTGCTTCTCAGCTACCGCTAGCTTTACGGCAGGAACAATCTTGTTAGGTATCGGCGTTGCAACCTTGAAATTGGCAAAGCATCCACGCGAATGGGCACTTGCTGCTATCCCGCTACTGTTTGCGATACAGCAACTTATGGAAGGAGTAATTTGGCTGAGCTTTCGTTACGAAGCACCTTTACTAAATACGGTAATGACGCAAGGGTATTCGTTTTTCTCGCACGTATTGTGGCCAATCTACGTACCAATGGCGGTGCTGTTGATTGAACCCTTAGTGTGGCGACGTCGCGTGTTGCTGGCGTATGTTGTCGCGGGCGTCGCAATAGGCGTGTTTCTATTTTACTACATGCTTGTTTCCCCAATAGTGTCACAACAGATAGGTTGGCATATTGAGTACGTTTCACCACATTTTTTTGTGGCAGTCACGATGAGTTTATATCTGCTGTCAACGACCCTAAGTCCGATATTTTCATCACACCGCATGGTCAATGTGTTCGGAGTTGTGGCGCTATTGTCTGCGGTAGCCGCCTATTACTTTTATGAGTATTGGTTTATCTCGGTGTGGTGCTTTTTCGCCGCGTTGTTGAGCGTAGTTATCTATTTCCACTTCAAAGAGCAGCGTTCGCCGAATGCTTCCTTTCATAATCAGCTCGCATGAAAAAAAACCCCATTGAAGTGAGTGAGTCTGTTGCAATCGCTGACGTCAAGCAGCTAAGTGTCGATGCCGAACTGGAAAAACTGCAGCGGGACACTTTCGATTATTTTTTGCATGAAACCAATCCCGCGAATGGTTTGGTAATCGACAAAAACGAGCCAGGCTGGCCTGCAAGTATTGCGGCGACAGGTCTGGCACTCGCCTGTTATCCGGTCAGTGTTGAGCGAGGCTTTATGTCGCGTGCCGCTGCAATCGAGCGTACGCTGGCCACGTTACGATTTTTCTGGAATAGCCTGCAAGGCCCTGAGCCCGATGCCACCGGCTATAAAGGTTTTTATTATCATTTTCTTGATATGCAAACCGGTCGCCGCGTTTGGCAGTGTGAATTATCGACGGTGGACAGTGCTTTTTTATTGGCAGGCGCTTTAACCGCGGCAAGCTATTTCGATGCCGATATCAATGAAGAACTTGAAATACGAACGCTTGCCAATGCGCTTTATCAACGCGCGGATTGGCAATGGGCACAAAACCAGGCTGACACCCTTACCCATGGTTGGAAACCGGAAACCGGCTTCCTGAGTTATCGCTGGGAAGGCTACGATGAAGCACTGTTGCTCTATGTCTTGGGGCTCGGGTCGCCGACATTTCCGCTGCCCGAGCGAAGCTACACGGCGTGGGCTTCAACCTACAAATGGGAAAGCTGTTACGGGCAGGATTATTTGTATTCCGGATCTTTGTTTACCCATCAGCTATCGCATATCTGGATTGATTTCCGTGGCATTCAAGACGCCTTCATGCGTGACAAAGGAATAGATTATTTCGAGAACAGTCGTCGCGCCACTTACGTGCAACAAAAGTATGCGATCGATAATCCGCAAAAGTTTGTGGGTTATGGCAGTCATTGCTGGGGGATTACCGCGAGCGAAGGACCCGGCCCGATCACGCTCAACGTAAACGGGATCGAACGCCCATTTTTCGATTACCTCGCGCGTGGCGTTCCCTACGGGCCCGATGACGGCACCTTGGCGCCTTGGGCCGTCATAGCATCGCTGCCATTCGCGCCGGAAATCGCATTGCCGACTCTTCATTACTGCATTCATCAAGCAAAGTTGACGCAGTTCAATCGCTACGGTTTTAAAGCGTCTTTTAATGCTAGCCATCCAGGCGAGCCGGGCAATCCGTACGGATGGTGGGTTTCACCATGGCATTTCGGATTGAATCAAGGTCCGATTATTTTAATGATTGAAAATTATCGTAGCGATATGATCTGGCGCTTGATGCGGGATTGCCCATACATCAATACCGGCTTACGTCGAGCAGGCTTTACTGGCGCTTGGTTGGACTCATCCGAAGTTGTTGGTTCGAACTTATAGTCGCCCAGATCGTTTGATGGCGAGTACAAGCTGCAAAGACAGCAACAAGGCAATCACATACGCGACGAGAGCCAGAACCGGAACATCGCCCCAGATACGCGGGCCGGCACTGTGCAGCATTAACAGGGAACCGGCGAGATAAAGTCCCAGAGTCACCAGGGCCAGGGACAAACGGTTACCGGTGCGACCCAAATGCATTTCCAGTTCCTCAAGCCCGCGATGATGCATGGACAGACTCAATCTGCCTTCTTCATTCTGGGCTTGCCGAAGCAAGTCCGCCAAGATAGCGGGTAGCGCTTCAGCGGTACGCGCCAACCGTTGAGTGAGCGGGCGTGTGCTACCGGATTGGTTGGCGTCTGAAATAGTCTGTGCCAAGGACTCGCGGCGTTGCTCGAGCTCTGCCAGCAAATCAAAGTCTGCATCCAGGGCTCGAATGGTATTTTCGGCAAGGAATAAAGTCCGTAATAACACCAGCAGATGACGCGGCAATCTAAAGTTGTCACCATGGCCCACTTGCGCGATTCGCCAAATGGTTTCTGCTAATGACCATTGCGATAGCGGCAGGGTGGACAGTTCATCCATGATCTCGCTGATAGATCGCATGTATTCTCGCCGATCAATCGGTGCCGTTAGGAAGCCCAACGCCAAAGCGGAATCCATCGCAGCTTCGGCATCGGTGTAGGAAACTGCCTCAATCATCAAGGCTAAGTCTCGCCGTGCCGAAGGGTCGAGGTAGCCGATGGTGCCAAAGTCGTGGAAACACAGTCGGCCATCGTCCATCAACATCAGGTTGCCGGGATGCGGATCTCCATGAAACACACCTCCAACGAATAGTTGATGCAAGTATGCGTCCAGCAATTGGCGTGCGACAACGGCGCCTTGTTTTGTGCCGAACGCATCGCGAATCGGCGCGCCATCACTAAATTCCTGTATCAAAACGGCTTGCGCGACATAGGGTTCTATGATTCGCGGCATCGTGAGTTCAGGTTCATCTTCTATTGCTTGCCAGAGTCGTCTAACATTCCTCGCTTCGTGCTCAAGGTCGATTTCAGTGAGCAACTGTGCACCGAGTTCATCGATCAGCGCTAATGGCTGGTGCTGACGCAAGCTTGGGATTAGCAGCTGCAAAATCCAGGCTAAACGCCGCAGTAAGCGCAGATCGCTTTTCACTTGCGAAACAATACCGGGGCGACGCACTTTCACCGCCACGTCGGTGCCGTCACGCAACGTAGCGCGATGCACCTGAGCTACCGAGGCAGCAGCAAAAGGTTTACGTTCAAAATCGATAAACAATGCTTTCATCGTTTTGCCAAAGGCACTCTCAATCTCGGCGATTGCCAAGTCAGAGTTAAACGCTGGCACATGGTTTTGCAGATTTTCCAATTCGTTTCGGTAGCCCACTGGCAAAACATCACGACGCAGACTTAAACCTTGTCCGAGTTTGACGAAAGTCGTACCAAGTTGTTCCAGCATCAATCGAAATTGTTTGGGTAAAAGCTGAGGAGCCTTTTTATGCAGACGCCACCAAGCCCAGGCAAAGCCGCTAAATGCAAAGATGATTTGCAAGCTGCGCGGGAGTTTAGAGTTGTATTTCATGCATCAGGCCTTCGACGGTATTCTAGGATCATTTTTTAACCGCAACAGCCACCTTTGCTCTCGGATTTTTTGGCACTATTACTGGCACCAACACCGTATCCGGCGCTGATTATGGCCAGCTTCAACTGGTCTGCCGAGCTCGTTTTCTCATCGTATTGTACCGTCGCTTCTTCAGAGCCTAGAGATACGTTTACTTCACCAACGCCAGGTAGGGCCTTAAGCGCACGCGTTATCTTGGTAGTGCAACCACCACAGGTCATGCCGCTAATTTTTATATGTTCGGTTTGCATAGTGATTTCTCTTGAGTTGGCTTAAAAAAATAAATGAAACGTCCGACATAGGTTGGATTTTTTAACACTTGAATCGTCCCCCATAACATGGGGATGCAAGCGCAGTCGGTGTTAATGAATTTATGGCATGCTCGGACTAGATCTTTTGTCGAGCGCTAATCTTAATCTGAATCAAATTGCATACGGCCAATGTAAGCACCGTTTGTTTAACCTGAAATACTGTTGCAGATCACTATATAAAGGCATTCCATTAAAGCTCTTGCTTTCTAAGATATGACTCTGGGCCTGCACGATCTGTGCGTTAGGGCACTTACTGAAATACCAGTGTGCAAAACAGCAAACTGGTTAAATTCATGACATATATGACTTCGATCAAGTCAGTCTCTTTCATTCACCTCTAAGCTGGAGCGATTCCTGTCCATAATCCTTATTGAAGATATGCTTACAGAACCGGTCGCTTACATAAAAGCTTATGCATTCGCGCAACTCCAGCGTGCAATAGTGTGTCTAGGATGGCGCGGTTCCCGTGCGCACGCCGGTGTGCATCAAGCGAGAAAGTCGATGCGCCGGGTGAGAGCCTGTCTGGCTTTGGGTGAGCCTGCTTTAGGCGCTGGTGCCGATATGATTGATCGTGAACTGGCAAAAATTTGCGAAAGCCTATCTTGCCTTCGCGATGCAAAGGCACGCGTTGAGAGTTTGGATCGATTGCTAACAAGCAATGCTGAAATAGAAATTCAGCGCTGCTTGCATGCGGCCAAACGATTGGCTTTGAATGCAAGAGCCGATGCGATGCGTAACGAACAGGTAATTGACCCCAATTTTTTGACGCGCCGGGAGCGCCTGCAAGTATTGGCGGGCGCAATTCCAGTGTTGCATTGGAAACAAATAAGCCACACTGGGTTATCACGATCCATCCACCATTCCATGTATGCCTGTGATGAAGCCGCTGAAATAGCCTTGAGCAGAGGCAAAGCAAAAGATTGGCATCGATTACGTCGCCGTCGTCGCCGATTGGCCCAGCAACATACGGCGTTGGAACAATGCGATATTTTGTTGCCGTCTATTCTGGTGCCCGACCATAAGCTCGGCAGTCTATTGGGCGAAGCGCAGGACTTATCAGTACTGCGCGAGTTTTTTAAATACCACCCCGGGTTATCGATTGAAAATAAAGCTCGGTTAAAGCTATTTCTGAAGCAGGAATTCAAGCAACTAAGCGCGCAATCTATGGGTAATAAATAGAACATGACTGAGTCTATGCCGATAAATCTCGGGGAGTGGAAGCTGAAACAAACATCTATCTACAAATCAATTTGCACACCTGTTTTCCGGAGCTCTATGCACCAGAGAAAACATCCTTTTCAGTTCAGCGCTATGCCTGTACGTTGCCGTACAGACGAGCCATACAAAACTTCGCTATATGTATTAGCCGCCTGGCAGGAGCGCTAATCACAGATGCCAGTGCCTACAAAAAACTTTCTAAAGCACATCCATCCCGACGGAGTCTTTAATGCATAAGCCTTTATCACCCGAACTACTAAAAAAGATGCATGCCTATTGGCGCGCTGCGAATTATTTATCGGTGGGGCAGATATATTTGCAGGGTAATCCCTTACTCGAAGTTCCGCTGACGCTGGAACATATCAAGCCACGCTTGCTTGGGCATTGGGGCACCACGCCGGGCCTAAATTTGCTTTACGTACATTTGAATCGTTTGATTAAAGAAAATGATTTGAATATGTTTGTAGTCGTTGGCCCAGGTCATGGCGGACCGGGTATCGTGGCAAACACCTATCTGGAAGGTTCCTACACTGAGCACTATCCAGCCATTGAGCAAAATAAAAATGGCATGGAGCGTTTGTTCCGACAATTTTCCTGGCCCAATGGCATTCCCAGTCATGTTTCGCCCGAAACGCCAGGCTCAATTCACGAAGGTGGTGAATTAGGCTATTCACTGGCACACGCATTTGGTGCCGCGTTTGATAATCCGGATTTATTAGTTACCTGCATTGTGGGTGATGGCGAAGCAGAAACCGGCGCGTTGGCCACCAGTTGGCACTCGAATAAATTTTTAAATCCTGCCCGCGATGGTGCGGTAATTCCGATTTT
Organism: Arenimonas sp.; assembly: GCA_043721835.1. Classification (GTDB taxonomy): domain Bacteria; phylum Pseudomonadota; class Gammaproteobacteria; order Xanthomonadales; family Xanthomonadaceae; genus Arenimonas. The sequence goes on from JAYSQD010000217.1 coordinate 15,016, forward strand.
GCATTTGAATGGTTTCAAAATTGCCAACCCAGCGGTGTTGGCGCGTATTAGCTATGAAGAACTCAATGATCTAATGCGTGGCTATGGCTATGAGCCCTATTTTGTAGAAGGTGACGATCCTGATTTGGTGCATCAAAGTCTTGCTGAAACATTGGATATTGTTCTAGCAAAGATTCAAAAGATTCAAACCGATGCACGTGCTCTCGATAAAAACAAAACACCAGAACGCCCGCGTTGGCCAATGATTATTTTGCGAACTCCCAAAGGCTGGACCGGGCCAAAATTTGTCGATGACAAGCCAGTCGAAGGCCATTGGCGCTCACATCAAGTGCCGATTGCCGATTTTAAAAACCCCGAGCACATAAGACAACTTGAAGATTGGTTGCGAAGCTATCAACCGCAAGAACTTTTTGACGAGCAAGGGAAATTCCGCGAGGAATTTGCCATGCTGGCACCGACTGGCAAACATCGCATGGGCTCGAACCCGCATGCCAATGGCGGCGAATTATTGCAGCCTTTAACCATGCCGCATTTTTATGATTATGCGGTCGCTGTTACGCGTCCCGGGGACTGTAAAGCCGAGGCAACGCAAGTGCTTGGTACATTTTTGCGTGATGTAATGAAGCTGAATCTTGATAAAAAGAATTTCCGATTATTTGGCCCCGATGAAACCGCATCGAACCGCTTGCAGGCAGTTTATGAAGTGTCCGGCAAAGAATGGATGGCAGACACTGAAACCAACGATACCAACCTCAGTGCTGATGGCCGCGTCATGGAAGTACTGAGCGAACATTTATGCGAAGGCTGGCTTGAAGGCTATTTATTGACCGGCCGCCATGGACTGTTTTCCTGTTACGAGGCCTTTATCCATATTATTGATTCCATGTTCAATCAGCATGCTAAGTGGTTAAAAGTATGTGGAAAAATTCCGTGGCGAAAACCCATTGCATCGCTAAATTATTTGTTAACTTCGCATGTATGGCGGCAAGACCATAATGGCTATTCACATCAAGACCCGGGTTTCATCGATATTGTGGGCAACAAAAAATCCGATGTCGTGCGCATTTATTTGCCGCCCGATGCCAATTGTTTGTTATCGGTTGCAGATCATTGTTTGCGTAGCCGCAACTACGTCAATTTAATGATTGCCGGTAAACAGCCCGAGTGGCAGTGGCTGGATATTGATGCGGCGGTTCGTCACTGCACTGCTGGCGCCGGTATTTGGCAATGGGCAAGCAACGATGCCGGTGAGCCTGATGTTGTGATGGCCTGTGCAGGCGACGTGCCCACGCTTGAAACAATGGCGGCAGTGACTCTATTGCGTGAGTATTTGCCGGGTATCCGTATTCGCGTAGTCAACGTGGTGGATTTAATGATACTGCAGCCGCAAAGCGAACATCCGCATGGTTTGGAAGACCATGATTTCGACGAATTATTTACTATCGACAAGCCAGTGATATTCGCTTTCCATGGTTACCCGGCGACCATTCATAAGTTGACCTACCGCAGACACAATCACGAAAATATTCATGTGCGCGGATTTAAAGAAGAGGGCACGACCACCACCGCCTTTGACATGGTGGTGCTAAATAATCTTGATCGTTATCAACTGGCATTGGACGCCATCCGCAGAATTCCAAGATTCAGCGACCAGGTAGATAAAGCCACTGCACGCTACTGGGCAAAGATGGAGCAACACAAACGCTACATCACCGAACATGGCGATGATATGCCCGAGGTACGCGACTGGCGTTGGAGCTCGTGAATGATATGAAAATCATCGCGTTTAATAGCGGCTCATCTTCGCTAAAATTTGGTTTATACAAATCAAGTTACGGCCACAATGACTTAATGTACTCGGGCGAAGTTGAAGCCATGGGCGAGAGTAAAAGTAACTTTCAATTGCAGGACTCGCTGGGAAATTCCTTGGTATCCGAAGCTGATGCTCTTGCCAGCCAAGGCGAGGCAATCGTTCGCATTGAAAAAATTTTTGCCGACGGCATCTTACCCATGCCCGATGCCATTGGACATCGCATCGTGCATGGTGGCCCTAAACTTCGACAGCCTATTTTAATTGATGATGTTGTTTTGCAGCATTTGCAGGCTGCGACGTCATTTGCGCCGCTGCATAACCCGTCCTCACTTGCGGTGCTTCGCTCTGCACAGGAATATTTCCCCGGCCTGCCGCAAGTGGCATGTTTCGATACTGCGTTTCATCGGGAAATGCCCGACGTTGCACGTGTTTTCCCCATTGCCAAAGTGCTACAACTCGATGGTGTGCAACGCTATGGTTTTCATGGACTGTCGTGTGAGTCAATTTTGCAACAACTCGGTAAAAATATTCCGGAGCGTTTGGTCATCGCTCATTTAGGCAGTGGCGCCAGCGTTACTGCAGTGAAAGCAGGCAAGTCGATCGATACCACGATGGGATTAACCCCAGCAGGCGGATTGATGATGGGAACGCGCAGTGGTGATCTTGATCCGGGAGTTCTGTTTTATCTGATGCAAGAAAAAAAATACGATGCCGCCATGCTCGAAACCATGTTTAATCATCAATCGGGCTTGCTGGGTATTTCTGGCATCAGTAGTGATATGCGAGCACTACACCAGGCAGCTGCCACTGACAAAAATGCACAGTTGGCCATTCAAATGTTTTGCTATATGGCCCGTAAACAAATAGCCGCTATGGTTTCTGCGCTGGAAGGTATCGACATGCTGGTGTTTACTGGCGGCATTGGCGAAAATGATGCTCAAGTTCGCGCCGATATTTGTAGCGGTTTGTCCTGGATGGGTATTCATCTTGATACTGCACGCAACCAATCTGCACAAGCTTCCATTCAGCAGCTAAGTTCGAGCTGCGTGATCAATGTTTTACCCTCCCAAGAAGACCGGCAAATTGCACGACACACATGGACTGTGTGTTCGAGCAATAAAAGTTAGTGTGCTTCGTGTGTATTATGTAGCCCAATGATCTCAAAACTACCACGATGGGTTTGGACTGGCGCCTGGGCATTGTCTTTTATTGCGGGAATAGTCAATGTTGTGGGTTTGCTTGGCTTTGAGCACCAAGCCATTACGCATTTGACCGGCAATACTTCGATGTTGGCGGCGGCATTGGCATCGTTTAATCTGGACGGCACGCTACATTTCGCAGCATTGATTGGTTCATTTTTAGCCGGTTGTGCAGTGAGTGGTTTTATTATTCAAGACAGCACGCTTCAGCTAGGTCGCCGTTATAGTGTTGCCTTATTTCTAGTGGCCATTTTATTATTCGTTTCAGTTTCTCTGCTCGAGCGCGGCAGCGCTTATGGCATGTACACCGCTGCGGCAGGCATGGGCTTACAAAATGCCATGGTGAGCACTTACAGCGGTGCTGTTGTTCGCACCACACATGTTTCAGGCATGTTTACCGATTTAGGGATTTACTTGGGCCATAGATTACGTGGCCTGCCGATAGATTCAAGGCGGCTAAAGCTTTGCGTGCTGATTATTTCTGGCTTTTTTTGTGGTGGCATTGCAGGTGCTTTTTTGTATCAAGCAATTGGCTATTCCGCGCTTTATATTCCAAGTGGTTTGACGGCGACAGTGGCGATTGTGTATGGCATATTTAATTTCAATAGAACTCGCAAAAATATGTAGGGGCGCTGCTTGCTGCGCC
>JAYSQD010000218.1:0-7584 GCA_043721835.1 Arenimonas sp.
AGCAAGAAGATTAAATCAACGCCCCAGGAAAACTCTGGACTACCAAACGCCTGCTGCTATATTTAACCAAACTGTTGCGTCCACCGGTTGAATCCGCAGCCGAAAGCTGACGTTAACGAAAATCTCTCGACGGCATGGTGAGTGAGCCAAGCATCGGACTTAAATCCCGCAGGCGCCCAGCAATTAAATGATTCACACCGTCGGCCGATTCCCATCGGCCTTCGACTACCATTAACTGCGATTCGAGTAACACTCTTCGTTGCCGTTCTCCGACGTTTTGCCATACGACAACATTCACCATACCGTCTTCATCTTCCAGGGTGACAAAGGTGGCGCCACCAGCGGTTTCCGGTCGCTGTCGAAGCGTGACCAGTCCTGCCATGCGAACTTTGCTTCCGTGATTGCGTTTGAGTAAATCTCGTGAACGCTCACAGCGTTGTGCTCGCAGTTGTGGGCGGAGCAGGGCGAGTGGATGTTTGCCCAGCGTCAGCCCAACGCTGGTGTAATCTGCGACCACATCTTCGCCCAACGTTGGCATGGGTAGCGATACTGGCGCATCACGTACTGCAATATCGCCAAATAATGGCAATTGCTTTTCCACGCCTTGAATAGCCCAACGAGCCCGATGACGATGTCCCACAATCCCTTTTAAAGCGCTTGCGTCTGCCAGTAAGGTTTGATGAGCGTCATTAAGGTCGGCACGCGTGCATAGATCCTCCACATCGATGAATGCTTTACGTTGCCTTGCGATGGTGATTCGGTCTGCACACGCTTGTTGGAATCCTTTGATCAAGCGATAGCCCAATCGAATGGCGGGTTGCTTCCCAGGGTGGTTTGGGTACGACTCTAACGTGTTATCCCAATCACTAAATCGCACATCGACTGGGCGGACTTCAATGCCGTGACGTCGCACGTCCTGCACCAATTGGTTATCGGTATAAAAACCTAATGGCTGCGAGTTCATAAGTGCACAAGTAAAAGCAGAAGGTTCGTGACATTTTAGCCAGCAACTAACATAAGTAATCAAAGCAAAACTGGCGGCATGCGATTCCGGGAAGCCATAACTCCCAAAGCCTCTAATTTGTTCAAAGACATTCTTGGCAAACTCCACCGCATAACCGCGCTCAGTCATGCCAGTCAAAATACGTTGTTCAAAATACTCCAAGCCGCCGCGGCGTTTCCATGCGGCCATCGAGCGACGCAATTGATCGGCCTCACCGGGTGTAAAGCCTGCAGCGACGATGGCCAATTGCATAACTTGCTCTTGAAACAACGGAATGCCGAGCGTGCGTTCAAATACCGCTTTCAATTCTTCCGAGGGATACACCACAGGATCTAAACCCTGGCGCCGACGCAAATACGGGTGCACCATCCTGCCTTGAATCGGCCCCGGCCGAACGATGGCGACTTCAATGACCAGGTCATAAAAGCACGCAGGTTTTAATCGCGGCAGCATAGCCATCTGTGCACGCGATTCAATCTGGAAGGTGCCAATAGTATCGGCACGTTGAATCATGGCGTAAGTTTTCGGGTCTTCGGCTGGAATCGTCGCAGGCGTTAAATCAATACCGCGATGCTCTTTTAACAGTGCAAGACATTTACTGATGCAGGTCAGCATACCGAGTGCCAGGCAATCAACTTTCAACAAGCCCAACGTTTCCAGATCATCTTTGTCCCATTGAATAATCGTACGGTCTGGCATCGCGGCATTTTCCACCGGCACCAGATGATGTAAAGCTTGTTCGGAAATCACAAAGCCGCCAACATGCTGCGACAGATGCCGTGGTGCATCGATAAGTTGCCGGGTGACACCCAGCACACGCTGCATAATCTTGCTCTCGGGATCAAAGCCTTGCTCGCGCAAACGCTGCGACAAATCGGCCTCGCCATTCCACCAGGAAAAAACTTCACTCAATTGTTCCAATTGATCCAGTGGTAGCCCAAGGGCTTTACCAACATCTTTTATGGCGCTTTTTGAGCGATAGCAAATCACGGTTGCAGCCAGTGCGGCACGTTCACGTCCGTACTTTTTATAAATGTACTGAATGACTTCTTCGCGACGTTCGTGCTCAAAGTCGACATCGATATCAGGCGGCTCATCGCGTTCTTTGGAAATAAACCGTTCGAATAACATGTTCATCCGTGCCGGATCGACTTCGGTCACGCCCAACGCAAAACATACGGCCGAATTAGCCGCCGATCCGCGACCTTGGCAGAGAATGCCTTGCGAACGAGCGAACCGCACAATGTCGTGCACGGTCAGAAAAAACGGTTCGTAGTTGAGCTCTGCAATCAATTGCAACTCATGCTCAATCTGCTTGAGTACTTTAGGTGCAACGCCATCGGGCCAACGCCAGGCATAGCCTTGTTCAGTCAATACCCGCAACCAACTCGACGGCGTGTGGCCATTGGGGACAAGTTCTTGCGGATACTGGTATTTGAGTTGCCCTAAATCAAAGGTGCAACGCTCGGCAATACGTATCGATTCTGCAAGAAGCGTTTCGGGGTAGATAGACGACAAGGCTTTGCGCGTTCGCAAATGTCGTTCGCCATTGGGAAATAAATACGCGCCTGCCTCGGCAATGGTGGTGTTGTGATGAATGGCGGTGAGTGTGTCATGCACCACACGGCGGGATCGCACATGCATGTGAACATCGCCGGTAGCGACTGCCGGTATATTCAGTGACTTGGACAAGCGCAGTAGTTGATTCAAGCGAGCTTGGTCATTCGGGCCGCGGTGTAATTGGACGGCAATCCATACGCGTTCTGGAAATAGTGTTCTTAACCATTCACCGTCAATAGGGTTCGGAGCTTCATCAGGAATCCATAGGACCAAGGCTCCCTCAAGGCCATCGGCAAGATCTTCGCGCGTTAGCGAATATTCGCCTTTCTCGGAACGTCGCCGACCTTGGGTAATCAATCGACTGATCGCGCTGTAACCTGTTTTATTTTCGGCGAGTAGGACTAATTTCAAGCCATCGTTGAGCGTAATTTCAGTACCGACAATCAATGGCAATTCACTTTCTCGCGATGCCTCCAATGCACGGACAACGCCGGCCAACGTGCATTCGTCGGTAATGGCCAATGCGCTATAACCATTTTTTTTGGCGCGTGCAAAACATTCGCGAGCACTCGATGCGCCGCGTCCAAAACTAAAATGACTCAGGCAGTGCAGTTCGGCGTAGGCGGTCACGCGAACCATCCGTGCAACATCCAGGCGCCGTCATTCACGCCGGCTGGCTGGAAGGCCCAGGCACGCTGGCCTTGCGAGGTTTGTACGACGTAATAATCGCGCCGCACATCACCGCCGTCCCACCAGCCAGATTCAATACGCTCAGGCCCAGACAATACGCGCAGATCATAATCGCGCAAAGGAATGGGATGATCGAGTAACCATGTCGGCCGTGGTGGCAACAACAAAACATTGGGCTCTTTTTTTAATTGCGGCGTAATCCGCAGAGTTTTTTCAGGACGTGGATCGGGGTGTAGATTCAATTGATAGACCGCGTCACTTCCAAGCCGTGCCCGAAAGCGATCGCGCAGGGCTTCCCACGGCAGGGCTAGTGCAGGACGTTCATCGAACAGGTCACGACCAGAAGGTACAAACGGTGGTAACTCGCGCGCGATTAATCGAAGTCCGCGCACGGGTTCTGGAATTGTCGTGTGCTCCAATCGTGATTTGGCTAAATCAAATAAACGCGCACCGTCGCGTTCGGCACTCAGCAAACCCACCGTAATGTGTGTGTCAGGAAAATTCTCATGTTCCAGGGCAATGATGAAACGTTGCACGCCCCCATCGCGACCCGCGAGATAGGCGGCAAGATCATTGACTAATCGTTTGATGGGAAATAGCAGCGCCGGGTGATGTTCTATGTCGTAATTCAACTCGATACGTTCTTCAAACACGTCGGGTGGCCGATACAGCTCACGCGGATCGGACTGTACGCCGGTCATGCGGTCCAGATGCGATAACAATGCGGGCGTAAATCGTCGTGCTAAAGCATCGCGGGGTAGTGCGAAGAGTTGTTTTATTTGTCTTATGCCAGTCGCGTTTAAAGCGGTAATGATTTTTTCGGGTAATCGCGATAACGACACTGGCATGCGGCCAAGTGCGTTGCGTAAGTGCTCGTCTTCGCTGATCGCCATGCCGTCTTGTGCGATAGCCAGTACACAAGCCCCCAAAGGTGTTGGCGCCATCGCGATGCGATGCTGAAAACCCAGAGCATTCAAGTCTTCGCGTAGCCGAGCTTCAAACTGTGGCCACGGGCCAAATAAACTCAAGCTCGCTTCCACTTCCAACACAATCGCGTCATCGCCCTCCAGACTTACCATTGAGGAATAACGATAGGCGAACGCGGCCAGGAAACGCCGCATCCGTTCATCCAGTCGCGGGTCATGATCAATGGTAATAAAGTGTTGCAAGATTGCGTGCGCCGCGTTTAAAGATTGACCGGGGTGCAGGCCCGCATTACTCGCAGCCTCATTGACATCGAGCAATACCCGACGTTGTTGTGGCCCGCCGACTAAAACAAGAGGAAGGTGCGGCGTGGGATGGCGTCGAAGAACACCGTCCAGTGCCAAGTGTGGCAATAAGAGACAAGCCCAGAGCATTGTGTGACCGGCATCAGTGTCGTAAGTGAGGCGAATAGGAAATCGCGCGCGTAAGAGCATTAGCACCGCGACATTTAATCAGGCGCAGTTCGGGTGTTGACGCTGTACCTTTCAAACTCAGGCGTACCGGAGCAGGCGAGGGATTGCTCTCGGCACTAATCGACCGAAACGCAAAGCCGAGCGTGTGTCCGGTTTCCGCCGCGACTTGCAAACGACGAAGCGACTTGTCATCGGCTTTCATTGGCCACCCAAGCACGGCACCGCACGAGCCCGAACGCAGTGCTTGCTCCATTGCCCAGAGTGCTTCTTTGGGCTGCGCATGAATCACATGCAATTGTGATAAACGCACGCCGCTGTTTTGCCATGCGGGTGTATACGGTCGATAGGGCGGTGCAATCAACACAATGGGTTTTTGTTGTTGCGAAAGTTTTGCCAGTATGGGCAACACCAAAGACAACTCGCCAATACCATCGTGTGCAATCAAAATTTCAGTTAAAGAAGCTTCCATCCAGCCGCTGCTGGGTAGTGCACCGTCTAAATCTGCATGGCCTGTCGCGAGGGCATTGTTGGGCAGTGCGGTTGGCGTATTACCTCGCCAAATACGACGATCTTGCAATAAGGAATCTAGTGCTAATACTTGTCCCATATCAGCCCTTTCTCACCAAACCGCAATACACACCTTCAATAGCGAAGTCGGCATCGGGCGGGACTTCAATGGGCGCAAAATCCGGGTTACGTGGTAGCAGGAATATTTTTGTTTTGGTTTGTTTGAAGCGCTTGATCGTAATCTCGCCATCAATGCGCGCGACTACAATATCGTTATTGCTGGCGGTATTAGTACGACGTACCGCGACCAGGTCGCCGTCCCAAATTCCATCGTCCTGCATCGACTGGCCTTTCACTTTTAGCAAATAGTCGGGCATCGGCGAAAACATTGTTCGGTCCACCAGCATCTGCTCGTCGGTGATGTTGTCGGCACCAATCGGACCACCAGCGGCGACGCGGCCCAGAATTGGCAAGCTGATTGAATTGCTACGCGATGCGGCACGATTACGACTTTGCAGAGAAATGCCACGCGACAACCCTGGCTGCAAATGCAGATAGCCTTTAACTGCCAGCGCTTCTAAATGCTTTTGCACGCCTCTGGTTGATGCAATTTCAAAGGCTTCGGCAATCTCGGCGCGTGTTGGCGGCAGATGGGTCTGCGCTATCCGTTTCGAGACGAAATCCAGAATGGCTTGTTGGCGGTGAGTGAGTTCGTTCATGGGTACTAATATATGTACCTATTGGCACATACGCTATCCTTATTTTTCGGGGCCAATTGATTCAATCACTTAGCCGTCTCAAATCATGCGATGGGAGAACTGGGTTCAGACTCTTGAAGTCGAATGCCGCTATTACGGGCATAATCCGTCTAAATTCGTCTCTGGCTCCTGGCCGGACTACTATCTTGCTCAACAAGTCTTTACGAAAGGTGATGCCCATGTGTTACTCGGCCCAGGTATGGGAGGACTACCATAAATTCATACGCCAATTTGATGCTGATATCAGTATCAAGGAATACGTGCGACTTTATGTTCGTAGAAGCAAAGGCGAAAAGGTAAAGATACCCAAAGGCATGGATGCTGCTTTCATGAACCCGAAAACGGAAGAGGAACGACAGATATTCGAGATGATCAAAGAGTTCGACAGCCAGCGAACGACTCAGCTTGAGCAAGATCTATTTAAGCTGAAAACACGACTCGCAAATGTGGAACGAAAGCTACAAGTTAAAGAGGTCGATAGTGCATTAAAAGAGAGGGATATTGCGACCACCAAAATAGCCAGAACGAAAGTGTGGCTGGAAGATTTGCGACGTAGTGAGATGAAACCAAGGGACTCACGTATTTTCCCTCTCTCCTATGCGCCGGTCATGATTTGGGAGCAGGGTAAGCGCGTTGTTAAGCCTATGCGTTACCAGTGCAGACCCCAAGGCAAACCAGCTTTTTACGATACTAAATACCCTGGAACCTATAATGCACGCCGCGATAACCTGGAAAAGTTTTGGCACCGTGAGTTTGGCTATACGCATGGCATTATTGCGGTCAGTGCATTTTATGAAAACGTACAAAAAATCATCAACAACGAAGAAAAGAATGTTGTGCTTGAGTTCAATCCCAAGTCTCAAGAAGAGATGTGGGTTGCTTGCCTATGGTCACATTGGCAAGTGAAAGGAGAGGAGGATTTATGGTCATTCGCTGCTATTACCGACGAACCTCCACCGGAAGTTGCTGCTGCCGGTCATGACCGCTGCATCATCCCTATCAAGCAGGAAAATATAGACGCATGGTTGAACCCTGACCCGGCAAACCTCGCTGCACAATACGCAATCTTGGATGACCGTATGCGCCCGTACTACGAACATCGCATGGCTGCGTAATTAAATCGAGTGAATGTAAGAATCGAATCCCTAACACATAGAATCATGAGAACGGGTTTAACTCCAAACAGGATGAATTGCACCATGAAATACGAAGGCGACTTTAAATCATCGTTCAAATTCAAAGACGGTTTAGTAATAGACCATCCGACCGAACTGTTGAGCTTTGGCGTATACACATGTTTAATTTCGCCCTTGCTACTCGGGAACGGGAACTATCGCGGCTTTATGAGGCTTAGATATGACGGTGATGGCTTTGCTGTTCCCACCGACACCACAACTAAAGAAACCTTTGCGACTATGAAGGAAGCCATTATTGCTGCGAAGATTCAAGCGTCTGAAAAATATGGTCCATCCGTCGGCAGTCCTTAATAGATGATGCAGGCACGCGTCAATCTCGAACTCCTAATCAGTGAATTCTGACCGGTATGCCAGTGTTGACTGACAGCTATCGACTGCGGATTCAACCGGTGGACGCAACAGTTTGGTTAAATATAGCAGCAGGCGTTTGGTAGTCCAGAGTTTTCCTGGGGCGTTGATTTAATCTTCTTGCT
>JAYSQD010000219.1:0-17090 GCA_043721835.1 Arenimonas sp.
GCCGCGAATCCTTCCAGGCATTCGCGGCTTACGCCGCTCCCACGAACTAATTAATTCAAGATTTCAACTTGCCTTCAAAATAATGCTCTAGCTTTTCTACTTTTGGCATTGATACAAACTGGATATAAGACTGCCCTGGATTGAGCTCGGCGTAGTTGTGGTGATAATTTTCTGCCACGAAAAAAACATCGAGTGGCTCGATAGTCGTGGCAATATTAGATGCGAATACCTTTGCTTGTGCTAATTGCGCCATGTATTGAACGGCAACATCTTTTTGTTTTTCATCAATCGGAAAAATCGCCGAACGATATTGGGTTCCTACATCATTGCCCTGGCGATTTAATTGCGTAGCATCGTGGGCGACTGCAAAAAATACCTGCAGTAATTGACCGTAAGAAATTTCTTCGGGCCGATAATGAATACGGATAACTTCGGCATGGCCAGTGGTGCCGCTACACACGGCTTTGTAATTGGCAGTATCGTTTTGACCGCCGGCATAACCTGGCTGCACTGATTGCACACCTTTTAAGCGGCGAAATACTGCTTCGGTACACCAGAAACAGCCGCCTGCGAGCACGGCTTCGCCGCGATCATCGGCCGTAGCAATATCGACATTGGGTTGAGGCACTTGATCGGGTTTTACTGCCAGACCAAGACCGGGAAGATCGCAAACAGTATTCATAATTTCTCCAATAGCATATTTAAGTAGGAGGCCGCTTGCGGGCGACGTTTGGCGAATGCGAGCAAACCGATCGAAACGTCGCCCGCAAGCGTCCTTCTAAGGATTAGAGGCCTAATGGAATGAATTGGGTGCGAATTTTTCGATTACAAGAAGCTAAATTCGGTTTCTGCACAATATGCTGCGGCATCATCGGAATAAATAATGTCTTCCCAGCCGCCCATCATGGCGGTGTACAGCAATTTTTCAAATTCGGGGCGGAAGCGTTGAATCACCGAATCCGGGTCCGGCAATAATTTGGCGTCCGAGATCAAACCGAAATACACTTTATTGTTGTAGCTCATGATCGAAATACCGATGCCGATGGAACCGGTCTGCGGTACCCAGAACATTTGCTCGGTAATCTGGCACCCGGCCAGATACAGAGGCAGTGGTGGGCCCGGTACATTGGTGGCAACGGCAGAGGCTTTACGGCTAAACAACTCTAAGGCAGTGCGCTGAACACCCGCAGGTGCCAACCCCATCGCGGCCAATAAACCAAACGACACTATTGCTTGTCGTGAAGATTTCAACTGCCGCATATTTTCAGCCACATGTTCCAGACGTCGCACCGGATTTTCTTCACCGACCGGCAATTCAAGAAACACTAATCCAAAATGATTACCGAGCTTTTTAGCATGCTCGAGTGGTCTTAAATTCACTGGCACTGTAGCGCGTAAAGTTATTCCATCAACAGATTCGCCACGCTCGATCATGTAGGAGCGCAATGCACCGGCTGCCGATGCCATCAGCACATCGTTCACTGTGCAATCGTAGGCACGACCAACGGCTTTGACTTCATCAAGATCAAGCGGTTCAGCCCAGGCAACGCGTTTACTCACGCCTAAACGGCCACGCAATATCGTTGGCGGATCATCGGGCAAACTCAATGCAACAGCGAGCTCGCGGGCTATTTCGCCGCCTTCTTTTGCAATGACAGCTGCCAATGAAGGATCACGATATAAGTCGAGGCCTTTTTCCCACATATTGGCGCCCATCTTCATGGCGCGATCAACGGTGCCGATACGTTTTTTTACATTTTCACCATCGCTTTTCAGCCAGGCTTTGTCCAGGTCGCTGCCTTTTTTGGCATCACGTGTGGTGTCGGTCAACGAAAGTAATACTTGTACCAGCGCAATACCATCAGCATAACAATGGTGTATTCGGGAAATCAGTGCCGAGCCGCCATGGTATTTTTCAACTAAATGAAATTGCCATAAGGGCTTGGTCTTATCCAAAGGCGTCGAAGCCAGTTGGCTGGTCAGGCGTTCCAATTCTTTTTTGCCGGCCTTACCGGGCAATGCCGTCAAACGAATATGCCAATCCAGATCGAAATCTTCGTCGGTTTCCCACCAGGCACCGGCGGTGGTATCAAGTACTTTTTGGCGAAAACGCGGATAGGCAAGAAAACGTTGCTTGATGACTTTCTTTAATTTTTCGATCGGCATCGGTATATCAAACATCATCACGCCAGTAATCATCATAAGGTTGGTGGCACGTTCCATCCGTAACCAAGCGGTATCAACTCGCGACATCACTTCGCGATGCGGTTTGGATTGCCCTTGCTCACTCATGAAACTTCCCCCTGCGCTGTTGTTGCCATGTTGCAGGGGGAAAAGCGATTGGTCAACGATTAGATGCCAGCATGCCAATGATAGCCATGTTGATCTTCCCAATAGCCGCCTTTGCCTTTGCCGATGGCATCCAGTGACTCGACCAATTCCAGCCCAAGGATATATTTGGCCATCTTGTAGCCCAGTTTGCGTTCGAGCCTGACCCGTATTGGCGCACCATGGGCCACATCAAGAATCTTGTCATTCATGTCATAAGCCAGAATGCTTTGCGGATGGTGGGCTTCGTGTAAATAAATGCTTTCGTAGTAGCGCTCGTCATTGTTTTCATAGCTATCGGCGCAATGAAAAACTACATACTTCGCATTGGCTTTCGGCTTGGCTTGATTGAGCAAAGCGCCTAGAGGCGCGCCTTTCCACTTGCCAATGCAACTCCAACCTTCCACGCAATCGTGCCGGGTAATTTGTATTCGCGATGGCAAGGCGCGTAATTCAGCCAAAGAAAACGCCAAGGGCGTCTCGACCAAGCCAAACACCTTCAACCGATAATCAGCAAAATTATTATTGAGTAGCGCCAAGTATTCCGGTGTTTTAGGATTCACCGAACCATTGGCTTTGAAATAAGGCGATAAATCGGCTTCGGTAAATTCCTGGGCCAAGGCATTTTCCGGCGTAAGGGCATGGAAGGCTTTGTCGGATAATTTATCGCTGCTGGCCAATACTTCCTTGAAAGTTTTATTGCTGTTTAAACGATCACAACCGGCCAGCAATGCAACGCTGCCAGCGGCTAAAGCCTGTCCGAGAAAACGACGTCGATCATTGCTGGACATGAACTTTCTCCTGAGTGTCGGCAACATCAATATGCACCGGGTCATGAATTTTGAAGCGCCCGGTAATCATCGAGCGAACTTGATTGATCGGGCCGCCGACCAGCACCATAAAAATATGAATACCAATAAACGCCACCATCAAACCGGCAAAAATAAAATGCAAAGTTCTCGCTGATTGTCTGCCACCAACCAAATCAATTAACCAACCTAATACCGAGCCCATATGCGGCGACATGCAAAGACCCATCAATACCAAGCCCGGTAGAAAAATATAAATGACGGATACGTATGCTAATTTTTGCAGGATGTTGTAGCGAACGGCTTCATCACCCTCGGGATGTTTGAAACGCATATGGTCCCAAATGGATTTGAATATGCCGCGCCAGTCCATCATCGTCGGCTGTAAATCACGAGCATAATGTTTTGAACGCCAGGCCCATAAAAGAAACAGCAGGCCATTAATCACGAATATCCAGGCAAAGAAAAAATGCCAAAGTCTGGCATCAGCTAAATTACGTTCGCTTGGCAGCGTGCTCCAACCAGGAAATCCAACGGCGATGGGTGTTCCGGCCGCATCATTGGAAACCCCTAAAACACCAGTCGTCGTGTATTCTTTCTTGCCGATTTGCACATAACCTACCAAATCTTTATTGGCACCATATTTTGCTCGCAATGCAAATGCCGGTGTTTCGAAGGTGGATATTTGGCCCCAATATAATTTTGGGTGCGCATTAAAAATATTCAGTCCACTACCCAGTAGAATAAAAAAACAGATCACGTTCAACCAGTGGGCAAGCCTGACCGGCAAACGGTGTTTGTAGGTGCTGCGTTCACTTCCCTGCATTGCCATCCCTTTTTGAGCAGTTCCGTTTCAACCTACACTGGTTTTATGAAACTGTTAAGTATTTTTACTCGCCATCAGTGCCGAGAGGGCGTCTTCACGACTGGCCTTAAGATCAATGAGGGGGCGACTAGGGTAAAGAGGTGCAAACTTTTTTAATAATTCCGCATTTTCCCATGGGGCGAACACAGCGGGGGCAGGTAAATTGGCCAATTCAGGGACCCAGCGGTGAATATATTTGCCTTGGCTATCGAATTTTTCGGCCTGAGTTACCGGATTAAAAATACGGAAATACGGAGCAGCGTCGGCTCCCGTGCCCGCCGTCCACTGCCAGCCCTGGGTGTTATTGGCCAAATCGGCATCGAGCAAGGTATCCCAAAACCATTGGGCACCTTCCAGCCAGTGGTAACGCAGATTCTTGCAAAGAAAACTGGCGACAATCATTCGTACGCGGTTATGCATCCAGCCGGTGGCATAGAGTTCTCGCATCCCGGCGTCAATAATCGGCACACCGGTTTTGCCTTGTTGCCAAGCTTTCAATAATTTGGGATTGGGCTTCGCCCACTTAAAATTATCAAACTTGGCGACCAGATTTTGATTGCTGGTGTGTGGATAGTGAAACAACAAATGATGCGAAAACTCACGCCAACCCAATTCGCTAATATAGTGAATGACATCGGCTTCAGCCTTGGCCGGCCATTTGTGCTGGCGCACGGCTTTCAGAATTTGTCGCGGCGATATTTCACCAAAATGCAGATGTGGCGATAGTTTGGATGAGCCAATTCGATCAGGAAAATTACGTTGTTCTTTATAACCAATCGCGGCACCATCGATAAAAGCTTCCAATAAATCTAAGGCACCTGCTTCGCCCGGTTGCCAAAATTCCCAGAAAGTCTTGTCCCATTTTACATCGGGCAATAATTTCAAGGACTCAATACTGTTGGATTTTATTTTTTCTGATACCGCCGGCAGTTTTTTCGGTGCCAGTGTCGGCTGTACGTTATCGATACTTTGAACCGCGTTTTTCCAGAACGGAGTAAACACGCGATAAGGATCGCCCGATAAGGTTTTTATCGTCCACGGCTCAACTAATAAAGCACCGTTACTGCTTTCGGCATGAATGCCACGCTGTTTCAAGCTTTCTTTTATTTTGCTATCGCGAGCAATGCAGGCGGGCTCGTACAAGCGATTCCAGAACACGGCTTCGGCCTGGGTCTGATCAATTAATTTTTCGAGTTCGGCTAAAGAAGCACCGCTGCGAATAATCAGTCGTCCGCCTTTTTCTTCAATGGTTTTTTTAAGCGACTGCAAAGAATAATGCAGCCACGCCAGGCTTGCAGCGCCCGGCTGCCAGGGCTTTTCTTCTTCAGGCGCATGGATATAAACCAGCACAGGTGCAAAACCGGCATCTAGAGCAGTTTGCAGCGCAGTGTTGTCGGTCAAACGTAAATCGCGCCGCAGCCATATCAAGGCATTTGCCATCTGGGAGTCTTCCAAAATAATTATGTCGATTTTACATGCGGACGCACCGCAGAGAAACCGCCATCGACCGAAATAATTTGCCCGGTAATCCAGGGCGCTCGCTCTGAAATCAAGAACGTGGCTAAGTTTGCGGCGTCACTAGCATGCCCATAACGCCCGAGCGGATACTGCGCAGCAATTTGTTTCGCGGCCGCTTCATTACTCACCATGCGTTCGGTGGCAGGCGTTTGCATCAGGCCGGGTGCGATAGCATTCACCCGCAGTCCAATGCCAGAAAAATCCGCCGCCAGTGAGCGCACCAAGGCTTCAATAGCCCCTTTCGACATGGCTATAGCCGCATGATTACCAACACCAGAAGCGGCGGCAACCGATGAAAATAAAATCAATGCCCCGCCCTGTTTCGCTTTTTGCAATGCGCTCGCGTAGATTTTGCTGACGAAAAATGCCGTATCTAAATTTGCCGACAGGCAGGCGCGGTATTGTGCCTCAGTGGTTCTAGCGATCGGCGCAATTAAAATGGCGCCAGCACAATTTACTACCGCGTCTGGAATAACACCAAAGAATTCTATTGCTTGCTGCATCGCCAATTCGGCGCCGACTTCGGTCGAGACATCGGCTGCAATAATTTTCTCATTTTGCGACACGGCTATTTTATCAATGTTGCGACTCGCTAAAGCAAGCTGCCAGCCATCGGCCCGCAAGTTGTCTGCTATTGCCATCGCCACGCCACCGGATGCACCGGTAATTAGACAGGTTTTCATAATTTTATCTCACTTTTTGAATAGCTTAGGCGCAAAGAATCTGCCTGTTTTTTTATTGCTGAAAGTTTGTCGCTGTCAATGCGCGCCAGATTTTTCCATTGCAAGGCGGTGCGTGGATGTCGCGCAAACTTGTCCTCGTAACGACTCAGAAAATCCCAGTACAAGGTGGTGAATGGGCAGGCGTTTTCACCAGTGGATTGTTCCGGTTTGTATCGACAAGACCCGCAATAATTGGACATGCGTTTGATGTAAGCCCCACTCGCCACATAGGGTTTCGAGGTCATCTTGCCACCGTCGGCGTATTGGCTCATGCCAAGCACATTGGGCAATTCAACCCACTCCACCGCATCGACATACACAGCCAAATACCATTCGTGAATCTTTTTCGGCGCAACGCCAAGTAATTGTGCGAACAAGCCGGTCACCATCAAGCGATGAATATGATGGGCGTAACCGTAATCCAGTGTTTGTCCGACCGCTTGTTGCAGGCAGACCATATCGGTGTTGCCGGTCCAGTAAAAATCCGGTAGATCGGCTTGTGCGTTCAGTGCATTATCTTCAAGAAATTCCGGCATCCGCAGCCAATACATGCCGCGGACAAATTCACGCCAGCCAATAATTTGCCGAACAAAACCTTCGACGGCCGCCAATGGCGCCTTGCCAGCTTCATAGGCTTTGATAGCCGCAGCGACTGCTTTCTTCGGCGATAGTAATTTAAGATTTAAGGCCGCAGAAATTCGGGAGTGATAAAGATAAGGCTCATTGATCCACATTGCATCTTGGTATTGACCAAATAATGGCAGGCGATTTTCGATGAAATCGTCCAATGCAGCTTCGCCTTGCGCTGGTGTTAACGGCCAATCAAAGGACTCAAGTTTTCCCGGATGTATAGCAAAAGTTTTCTCGACGAGAGCTAACACTTTCTCAGTGATTTTATCTTTCTTGAATGAAATAGGTGCAGGAAGAAAACCCGGACCTCGTTTATCAAACACACCGCGATTGTCATGATCAAAATTCCATTTGCCGTCTACTGGCTGATCACCATCCATCAAGACGTTTTCGCGTTTACGCAACCATCGATAAAAAAATTCCAGGCGATATTCTTTTCTGCCTTTTGCCCATTCGGCAAAATCATGTTCGTCGCAATAAAAATGTTGATCGGGGCGCTCTACCCAGAGCACTCCGGCTTTATTGCAGACTTCAGGCAGAGATTGTGCAAGACGCCATTCGCCCGGCTTTACGGCAATTACTTTTGCTGGTTTGTATTTTTTTAAGTCTTCTGCAAGTGCGGCCTCCATGGAAGCCGCATTATGATTGTTTAATTCGCGATAAAAAACCTTGTAGCCGCGAGCAAGCAATTCGTCACGAAAATGCCGCATGGCTGCCAGAAATATGGCAATGCGCGGCTTACTGTTCCAAACATACGTCGCCTCAGAACTGGCTTCACACATCCAGACCGCATCTTGCTCTGGGTCAAAATCATCGAATACTAAAGACTGGCGATCGAGTTGATCACCCAGAATAAGAACTAAATGTCGAAGTGCTGCTGGCATCTGCGCAGCATAGTGAACACGATGTGTAGGCTAGATGACCTAAGCCGGCATCAGGCTTCGATAAAACGCACGCGCCGGGTGATTGAACAGGTGAGTTCATAGCTGATGGAACCGGCGGCCTTGGCGATAATTTCCACCGGCAAGTCCGTGCCCCATAGCAATACGTCATCGCCCACTTTTGCATCGGGGATGCCGCGTAAATCCAGCGTCATCAAATCCATCGAGACACGGCCGATAATCGGAACACGCACACCATTGATCAGTACCGGCGTTCCTGCCGAGGCATGGCGCGGATAACCGTCGCCGTAACCAATTGCGGCAACGCCAACCGGCATGTCTTCGGGGCATTGCCAGGTCGCGGAATAACCAATGCGCTCACCTTTTTTTATGTGATTAATCGCGATCAACTTGGTCGATAAACTCATTGCCGGCTTCAAACCAAAATCAGCTCCGGTTTTACCTTCAACCACCGACAAACCATAAAGCGCCCCACCTGCCCTCACCCAATCTTGATGTGCACCCGGCCAGCCGAGAATGGCCGCCGAGTTAGACAAAGAATGCAGACCGCTCAAATGTTTGCAGGTTTGATCGAATGTTTTTAATTGCGAAGTCGTTTGTTGACTATCGAATTCATCCGAGCTGGCGAAATGCGTCATCAAAGTGATGTCGTCATGCACATTGGGCATCATTTTCAATTGCGTATAAATCGTCTCCGCCCGTTCAACCGGAAAACCCAACCGGTGCATACCAGTGTCGAGCTTCAACCAAACCCGAATCGGGTCGGACTCGGTATCTTGTTGCAATAAGGCTAACTGAGAATCATGGTGCAGCACCGTATCGACACCCAAACGACGGATGGCCGACAAATCGGCGGCATCATCAATACCCGACAACAACACAATGCGCTGCGACAAACCCACTGCACGCAAACGCTCGGCATCAGACAAAGCCGCGACCCCAAAGGCATCGGCACCCTCCAAAGCACGCGCCACCCGTTCCAAACCATGGCCATAGCCATCGGCCTTCACTACCGCCATTACCCTGGAATGCGGCGCTAAAGCGCGTACTTGCGATAGGTTATGCCGCAGGGCTTCGATGTGGATGGTGGCGGTAGTGGCTCGAGACATGCAGAGATTTTACTTTCTTTTTTAGGGACACGCACAATATCGACTTCCCCCTACACGCTTTTCAGTAAACCCCTACGGTAAAACAACTTGGCGAGCACTCACAATAAGTCGCGGGCATATTTCCCATTAAAGGTTTTTCAGGCCTGAAGATTTATCCATGTCAGGTCTGAAACCATTTTTCTGCAAATACCGATGCCGGTTCCGGATGTCCGAAATAATAGCCTTGGGCAAAATCGCAGCCCAATAAATGCAGGGCCTCTGCCTGGCCAATTTCTTCAACACCTTCGGCCGTGGTTCTTAATCCAAGACTTCGAGCCATGGCGACAATCGTGGTCACGATGGCACGATCATTGGCATCGGTCAGCATGTTTCGAACAAAGGAAATGTCGATCTTGATTTGATCCACCGCAAATCGCTTTAGGTATGACAACGATGAGTAGCCGGTTCCAAAATCATCAATCGAAAGACCGAAGCCCGACGCGCTGAGTAATTCCATTACTTCGATGGCGCGCTCCGGGTCGGCCATCATGCTGCTTTCGGTCAATTCCAGTTCGAATAGTTCGGGACTCAAATTGGCACTCTGTACTATGCCAAGCATGCGGGCGGCAATTTGCGGATCTTCAAATTGTAGTGCCGAAACATTGATTGCCAGACGTCCATTCAATTTGAAACCCATTTCCGCCCAATCGGATAGTTGACGGCAGGCAGTCTTGAGCACCCAGTCGCCTAGCAAGGACATCATGCCACGCTCCTCGGCAACGGGAATGAATTCGGCCGGGCTTACCCAACCAAGTACCAAATCAATCCAGCGTAGCAAAGCCTCGGCACCAATTACCTTGCCGGTCGCCAGATCAAATTGCGGCTGGTAATAAAGCTGTAATTCATCGGCTTCTATCGCAAGGGCAAGACGCTTGGCAATCGTCAGGCGCTTGTCTAATTCAATGCCCATTTCCGATTGATACAAACGATAGCCGCCGCCGCTGGCTTTGGCGCGATACATGGCGATGTCGGTGCGCTTGATAAGGTCTTCCGAAGTGTCGCCATCGGCAGGATAAAAAGCGATGCCGATACTTGCACCAAGGGTATAGGCATGCCCCAGAAGATTGAGCGGCTCAATCAACGCGTTTTGCAAGCGTGTTGCAATTAAAACGGCAGCTTCGACATTGGAATCTTCGGCAATCAGTACAAATTCATCGCCGCCCAGACGTGCCAGGGTTTCCTCTTTCCGGGCAGCACTTTGAAAACGTCTGGCAACTTCAGCCAGCGCCAGATCGCCTGTGGCATGGCCCTGGCTGTCATTGATTTCCTTGAAGCGATCCAGATCGAGAAATAAAAGCGCGCCGTGACTACCTGTTCGTTTTGAAGCCAGCAGAATGTGTTCCAGACGATCAAGGAAAAGCGCGCGATTAGGCAGGCCAGTCAATGAATCGTAGAAAGCCAGCTGTTCAATTTTCGCCGCCTGTATTTTCTTTTCACTGACATCGGTAAGCGTGCTGATGTAGTGACTGGGCAAGCCTGCAAAATCGTTAACCGTTGCCACCGACATGGCGAGAGAATAGGTTTCACCCGACTTCTTCCTGCCCACTACTTCATCATGCCAGCGACCCGTGTGGTGCAAGCTTGCCTGTTTTTCCGCTTCACATTTTAATGCATCATTTTGGCTATCGACGATGTGTGGTTTCTGTCCGATGACCTCTTCGGCAGAAAACCCGGTCAATAATTCAAATGCCGGATTGACCATCAGAATATTGTCGTCCTTGTCGGTCACCATCAAGCCTTCGATACTTTGCTCGAACACAACCCTGGCCAAACGTCGATCTTCATTCTGTTGCGCCCGTTCCAATGCTATGGCGGCAAGGCTGGCCGACTGACGAATCAATTTCAGGTCTTCGGCACTGGGGATCGATGGCTCGCGGCGATAAATGGCAAAAGTACCCAGCACTTTATTGTCGACCGATAAAATCGGATGTGACCAGCATGAGCGAACGCCTGCCTGGACTGCCAATTCACGCCACGGCACCCAATTGGGATGCGTCATGATGTCTTCGGCGACAACCATTAACCCGGCATGCGCTGCTGCCCCGCAAGAACCTGCATCGGCACTAATGGCAGTTTCATTTATCGCCATGTTGAAAAAACCGGGCAGACTTGGGCCAGCGCCATGCAGCAAGGTCTTACCATCGGGAGACAACAGCAATATGGAGCACAACAAACCATCGCCCTGTTGTTCGGCAAAAGCGGCTAATGAATCGAGAACTGCCAAAATGGGGGCTTCCGACATGATCAATTCGAGTGTGTCGGCATAATGCCGTTGCCAATATTCGGCACGTTTACGCTCGCTGATGTCTTCGACCTGGGAAATATAATGTTGCGGCATGCCCGATTTGTCTTTGACTAAAGACACGGCAAGCAATGCCTGTACGATATTGCCATCGCGATGGAAGTAGCGTTTCTCCATCATGTAATTGCTTATCTCGCCGGTAAGCAATTTGTTGAGTTCATGCAGATCCGCTTCCAGGTCATCGGGATGCGTGATGTCCTGGAAACTGCGTTGCAGTAATTGGTCCTCCGTATATCCCAGAATGCTTCCGAGCGCGGAATTTACTTTTTCAAACTTGCCATCAAGCCTTACCAATGCCATGCCGATCACAGAGTATTCAAACGCACTTTTGAACTGCTGCTCGCTCTGCAGCAATGCTGCCTCTGCGAGCTTGCGCTCGGTAATATCCTGCATTAAATTCAGACTATAGGTATGACCGGCCAAACTGACCAGGCTACCGCTATACAAAACATGAAACAGCTCACCATTTTTACGACGCAAAGTAGTTTCGAAATTGTGTACCGAACCCACCGTTTTCAATAGGTCGAAATAAATTTCCCGATCAGCTTTGTTTGCCCAGATGTCGAGTTGCTGCGACGTATTCCCGAGCATTTCTTCCCGCGTGTAGCCAAAACTTTCCAGAAAAGCCGCATTCATTTCCTGAAATTTGTGTCGTGGATAAGTCAGCAGACTGATGATAATCGGACTATTGTCGAAAACGCTGCGAAAACGCTCTTCACTTTCGCGCGCTGCCTGTTCTGCCTGTTTTTGCTCGACAGCCCTGGCTACTTGGGCTGACACAAATTGCAATAATTCTTTATGTTTCTCGGTATAACGGGCCGAACCGGAATAGGTCTGAACGGTTAGTACACCGATGATGCCATGATGGGTCTTGAGTGGAACACCCAGCCAATCAATCCCGTCGGTGCCCACATACTGTGCCCCGGGCGAGTGCTGCACTGTTTTGGAAGTGTCAGGATTGAGCAACAAAGGCTCACCGCTTCGCAGCACAAGTGAAGTAAGGCCATGGTCTTCCGAAAATTTGCGTGGCGGCGGCGTTGGATCAAACTCGTCGATGAAATAGGGAAAAGTAATTAAATCGGTAGCTTCATCATAAAGCGCGACGTAGAGATTTTTGGCTGGTAAGAGCTCGCCGATAATTTCATGAATACGCGGAAACAAACTCGCCAGATCGGGGACTGTATGGATCGCTTCGGAAATTTTATACAGTGCTGCCTGCAAGCTATCCGAACGCACACGCTCGGTAATATCGCGAAAGCTGTAAACACGACCAATAGGATTGCCGTCATGAATTTGTGGCCGGGAAAAGCGTTCGTAAACACGGCCGTCCTTGAATGCCAGTACATCGAAACTCTCGCTCAGTGGATTAGCTTTAAGTTCCTCGATAGGTTTCCAGAACAACACCGGATCCAAGAGCTGATCGAGCACAAGATCGAGAATTTTTCCGTCATCACGGCTATGTATTATTTCCTGGGGTATCCGCCACATTTCGACGAAACGCTGGTTAAAGCGCGTCATCTGATTTCTTGAACCCACGACAACTATGCCTTCATTGGTGGATTCCAACGTTGCAGTGAGTTGCGAGACTGCCGCCTTGAGCTCATTTTCCGCTTCACGGCGCGCCGTGATATCACGCAATACGCAGACAAACATCGGATGACCATCAATGTCGATTTCGCTGAAAGATATTTCGAGTGGAAATTCATGGCCGTACTGATGCAAACCCGTTGTTTCGACAGCACTCCAATCGAGACGACGTTTGCCGGTTTTCAGATACAGCTCTATGCCATTTTTATGGCCATCCTGCAGACGCAACGGCTGCAGCATCGTCAATGGGTTGCCAACCACTTGTATAGGGCTGTATCCGAACACAGTGCTGAAGGCGGGATTGGCGTACTGAATCACGCTGTGCTCGTCAATCACCAGAATGGAATCAGTCAACGTGCCCCATAACTGGCGAAATTGCGATTCACCGGCCGTGAAGAGAGAGCCTGATACTTTGATATTCATGATTGCTTGTTTGTGGAACTGGAACCTAGCTATATCACGCGCAGAACAAACGAAACCTGACTTGCATCATATATTGGGCCCAAAAGCACGGGAAGCGTTCAGGAATCTATTTGAAAGGCGTTACCACTGCTCACTATCAGCCATGTGTGCGACAACACACGCACGGTTTTGCTAGATTTTACTTTTCTTTTTTAAGGACATGCAAAAAGTATAGCTCTACTTTTTTTCAAGTGCTTTTTTTCAAGGACACGCACAGTATCGTGCCCTTTTTCAAGCGCTTTTTTTCAAGGACACGCACAGTATCAATATTCCCCTACACGCTTTTCAGTAAACCCCTACAGCAATGAACTTAGCGAGCACGGACACTCAATGCATGACGCAAGCTCGCTCCCACTTAATTCCTGCTGGTTCATCAGGCACCTATCACTGCGTTCAACGCTGTGTTAGGCGTGCCTTTCTTTGCGGTATTGACCACTACACCCAGAAAAGCTTCGAGCATCGTAAAGTATGGGTCGAACAACGCATTGCATTAGTGGGCGAGTGCTTTGCCGTCGCCGTTTATGCTTATGCAGTAATGAGTAACCATCTGCATTTGGTACTACATGTAGAACCCGCCGCAACAGCGCACTGGAGCGATGAAGAGGTGAGTGCAATAACCGAAACGCCGTCACTGAAAACGACAGCGTTTTTATTTGTGAGATTTAAAAGCGGTTTTGCAGAAAGATGCAGCCGCAAAAATCACCCAGCCTAAATCGTGGTGAGGAGCACATATTGTAACCGAAGGTTGAGTAAGTGCGTCTCGAACCATCGGATTTCTTTGTAGGGAAATCCTGAGAGAAGTGTCAAAAGATGTTGGTTTAGTGCATGTCACAATCTTTAGCCGCAATAATTTGACAATCAGTTTATTGTATTGCGCACTTCAGTGAACTGCGTTGGTTCTCAATTTCGAGAATCCGTTTTATACCGCGTTTTTCTTTCATTTTTCTTAATGCCACATTGCGCTCAAAAAGTATGATTTGATCGGCTAGCAATGAGCATAGGCGAGCTGGCGATTTTCCCTGACTTGAATTTGACCTGCCTCCATTGGAATTTAACAGATTTTGTGCATCATCGTTAAATATCCTTCCAATTCCATTGGGCTTGATGAGGTATGCCCCAACTACATTTGTTGCGAATACGCCGAAGACTTCATCCTGTTCGAGCTGGCGGTCTCCGATAATCTTGACGCTATAACTTTTAATTTCCTCGCCAGCCCCGAAGACAATACGTCTAGGTGTTGCGGCATAGTCTATGTTTGGCGTGGCTGAATACTGATTCGTGGAGCGGATGTATCCGGTATTAATGTCAACTGAAACCCCATTCGGGCCTGCGGGACTTAATAGTGTAATCGAGAAATTGATTGTATTTGCTCCTGAGTTTCCTTCGGTAATACCGTAATCATTTACACTCAAAAGTGGTACGCCTTCGTCATCCAAGATATAGCCACTTGCATTTACCTTAAATCGTGAAATGGTCGCTTCGATTGGATTGGACAATAGCGCAACAAAATACTCGCTTCGTTCAGGCAATATATCTCCGATTACCGGAACATTCGCCACAACCGATGTTGCGCCTTTTGGAATAATAATAGTGGTATGTACTGGCACGTAATCAATACGAGGTTCTGCCACATCTGTACCCGAAGCCCATTCCACTTGGTCAGCAGTAAAATCCACACTCAAATCCCTGTGTGCGGGTTTTGACAATGTAATAGGAAATCCAATGTTCGTGTAGCCGCTATCACCTTCATTTACACTGGCACTTCCTATCGAAAGTTCAGGCAATGGAAGGCTAACTATATTCGACCATTCAGATGGAGTGCCTTCTCCAACTGAATTCAATGCCGTAACTCTTAAGCGATAATTGATTCCGGGCATGAGGTCTTTTACGACATGTGCAAAGCCGTTTAAACAGTAAGGACCAGAGCAATTAAACTTTGCTAGCCCGAAGCCACCTGAATGAATATCAGTGCCTCCCTCAGGGCTCGCATACACCTTATATCCAGTTATAAGCGCTCCGCCGTCTGCTAAGCCGGGATTAAAATAAACACCGATATCGACATTTACATGGGCTTTGAACATTGCAGGAGGTCCAGGTAAGTACAACGGACCTACGCGTCGAACATAGCCATCGTAATCATTAGATCCGACGTAAAAGCTTTCTCCTTGACGAAAAAGTCCGCTGGGATATGCAATTGCTGCCAAGCTTGCTTCGCTGCCGTTTCCATTGTGGGCACAAATGCCAGTCCCAGCAATGGTTGTGATTATTCCACTACTGTCGACTTTTCTAACCCTGTTTCCAAGGCATGTAGCTGCACTACCTTGTTCTGCGATGAGCAATTCATTTTCTGCGGTAAATGTGATGCCTCGAGGAAAGGATATTTTTGCATTTACTGCAAGGCCGCCATCGCCCACAAAGCCTGCCGAAGTAAAGGCACTGGTTCCAGCTACAGTAACCACTTTATCTTGGGAGTTCACTTTCCTTATTCTGAAATTATCGAATTCGGAAAAATGCAAGGCGCCATTTAGATCAAATGCTAAGTCATTAACTGTCCTAATGCCTTCTGTACGTGTAACACTTTCAGCTGAGCTGACGACTCTGCCATTTCCAATGTATGTTGAAATAATGCCGTTCGTGTCTATTTTCCTTATTCGATAGTTGCAAGCATCTGCAACAAAAAGATTTCCGGCTGAATCAAATGCAAGACCAGAGGGGCAGTAGAGTTTCGCTTGCGACGCTTGGATGTTATCGCCGTTATAGCCTGCCACTCCTGTGCCTGCAATTGTGACAAATACATCGTTTGTTATACGTTTATAAATCACATCTCTATCCCTAGATGCAACGTAAAGCTCACCAGAGGGTGATATCGCAATTCCAGCAACATATCCTAAACCAGCAATTCCCCCAAGATTGATAAGCCCACCATCTGGGTTAACCTGAGCTGCTCCGCGTTCCCAGCCTACGTAAATATTGCCATTATGATCTCCCGAAATTGTCTGCACATGACTCAATTGGGCATCTCGAGCGGGACAAGGAGTAGTCGGGTTGCATTCGTTGTTACCGCCCTGTCCAATGAAATGAGAAATGACCGCTGAATTTGATTCAGAGGATGCAAAAATAATAAGGAGAAAGGCCAGAACGCGAATCAGCATTTGAGAGCTACTTTGGCAAAATTTTGCGATGATCAGTATACACTTAACATCTGATTTCGAGGATATTTTGGATTTTCCAAAGTCTGATAGTGCCATGACACAAACTGGCGGGGGCTAGAATTGGACTTGCCTATTTGTAGGGCAGCGCAGATAGTGGCTTTATCTTCCAGGGGATGTCAAACAACAATCAAAAAAACTCAATTTATCTAAAATTATCAAGTCGAAAATGTGCGTATGTTAACCGGATCGAGCATCCAATCCCGAACTAACAAGCGAAATAGGTGAAATAAAGCGAAGCCAGCCTATAAGCTGGGCCTGTTTTAAGCCAAGCCCTTGTATTGCAAGCGGTCTTTTTCTGGACTATAATTCCGCTTCTTTGTAAACCCGCTCCAAGGAATATTCATGAAAGTCCTGTCGTCTCTTAAATCGGCGAAGACCCGTCACCGCGACTGTAAAGTCGTCCGCCGCCGCGGCAAGGTCTTTGTGATATGCAAATCCAACCCACGTTTCAAGGCTCGTCAGCGTTAATCGCTAGTAGTCTTTTGATGTGAGTTAAAAGAACGCCGACGAAAGTCGGCGTTCTTGATTTATGTGTGATTCAAAGGGTCGTCGCCCGCAAGCGGGTTCCTACAAATCCGTAGGGGCGCCTGCTTGCTGCGCCCTGG
>JAYSQD010000220.1:0-24116 GCA_043721835.1 Arenimonas sp.
AGAGCGCTCTCGCTGACCCATGCTTGTGCATTTACGAGCTAGTACTCGTACAACTGTTCGGGCTTAAGCGAGAGTCAAGAGTACGGCAGCTTATGCTCCTACTCGTGCTTTAAGCACATCGTCCTAACGGCTTGCCGTACTCTGCTCTCACTTCAACAGTAGTACATATTGCAGACACAAGCGTCCTTTAGGCGCGAAAAGCCTGCGACAATAATCGGAATCGGCGAGATTTTTCGGGCCTAGAAGGCCCTCCTACCAAAGCGCATTTGTAGGAGCGTCCTTTAGGCGCGAAAAGCCTGCGACAATAATCGGAATCGGCGAGATTTTTCGGGCCTAGAAGGCCCTCCTACGGTCAAGCCAAAACTTCTGCGACCCGCTTTTTCAATTCGGGAACGACTTCAGATGCAAACCACGGATTTTGGCTGAACCAAATCGTATTGCTGGGGTTGGGATGCGGCAGTGGAAAATAACGCGGCGCATAATCGGCGAAAGATTGCACGGTTTCGGTCAGTGATTTTTTACGCTGCTCGCCAAGAAAATAGGCCTGCGCGTGGTGCCCGACCAGCAGAACCAATTTCACTTCGGTGAGCAAGGGGAATAATTGTGGATGCCAGGTCTGCGCGCATTCCGGGCGTGGTGGCAATTCACCCGATTCACCACGACCGGGGTAGCAAAAACCCATCGGCACCGCAGCAATATCGGCCTGTTGATTAAACTTGTTTTTATCCATGCCAAGCCAGTCACGCAAACGCATGCCGGTCGCGTCGCTCCATAGTTGGCCATTGCCTTGCACCATGGCAGATGGTGCTTGGCCTACAATTAAAAGTTTTGCCGAAGTGCTAACGCGAAAAACCGGTTTCGGGCTTAGTGGCAAATGCTCTTCGCAGATTCGGCAGTCGCGAATTTGTTGCGATAGCGAATCGAGTTCGGATAAAACGCGATTCATGGCGGCAACACTTTCCCCGGATTCAAAATATCCAGTGGGTCCATGCAGCGCTTTATGTCGCGCATGAGGGCAAGGGTGGGGGCGTCTATTGCCTGTGTCATGAAATCCCGCTTGGTTAAACCAATGCCGTGTTCACCCGATAATTGCCCGCCTAAACCGCTTGTGCAAGTAAACACTTGTGACATTGCCGCTAAAGCGCGTTCAGATTCGGAAGTGTT
The DNA here is from genome assembly GCA_043721835.1 of Arenimonas sp. Taxonomy (GTDB): domain Bacteria; phylum Pseudomonadota; class Gammaproteobacteria; order Xanthomonadales; family Xanthomonadaceae; genus Arenimonas. The sequence continues at coordinate 1,165 of JAYSQD010000220.1, forward strand.
CTGTTTATCATACAAAATATTGACGTGAACATTGCCGTTGCCAATGTGACCGAAGCAGACGATTTTCAATGCGTGTTGCTCGGCAATAGCCGACACTTGCCGACATAATGCGGGCACTTGTGACACCGGCACCACGACATCTTCATTAATTTTGCCCGAACTAATTGTTCGCAATAAAGGTGAAAGTGCTTTACGTGCAGCGAGCAGTTCATCGATTTCATCTTGATGGCGCGCACTACGAATTTCCATACAGCCTTCATTGCGGGCAACACGTTCCAGTGCTGATAAAGCAAAGGGCAAAGTATCAACATCGCCATCGGCTTCAATAATTAACATCGCGCCACATTGCATTAATTCGATGCCCGCCTGTTCGCGAACCAAGCGCACACATTCGGCATCGAGAAATTCCAGCATCGATGGAATGGTAGGTTGCGACATAATGCCGGCAACTGCCTGTGCGGCGCTTTCTACATCGCGATACAAGGCACGCAGAATTTGCCGTTGCGCAGGTAGCGCACTGAGCTTCAAGCTAGCTTCGACAATCAGGCCGAGCGTTCCTTCCGAACCAATAAGCAGACGTGATAAATCATAACCGCTCGAAGATTTAGTCACCGCGGCACCGCAATGAATCATGTCGCCGGTGCCGGTAATAGCCGTGACCGCCAAAACATTGTCGCGACTCGCACCGTACTTCACTGCGCGCGGGCCACCGGCATTGCAAGCAAGATTGCCGCCGATGCTTGAATACGCTGCACTGGTCGGGTCTGGTGGCCAAAACAAGCCCAGTGGTTTTAGCGCTGTCTGCAAATCACCATTCAATACGCCAGGCTCGACAATCGCGATGCGGTCGCCACTGCGAATTTCAAGAATACGATTCATGCGCTCAAAACTAACAACAATACCGCCATTAATCGGAACCGATGCGCCGGTGGTATTGGTGCCGCGACCACGCGCCACGATTGGCGTTTTGTATTCGCGGCAAAGTTGAACTAGCGCTTGCACCTGTTGTTTCGTGGTCGGTAAAACCACAGCTTGCGGCATGGCTTGGCGGCGCGAATTATCAGAGCCATAAGCCAGACATTCGGAAGCATCAAACAGGCAGGCGTCGGCAGAAAATAATTTCTGCAATGATTGTTGCAAATGTTTATCTAGCGATGACATTAATAGCCATCCAGATTGAATGCGGCTTTTATCCAGTCAATCCGGAATGAATCCTGATGCCAATCCATGGCAAGCACATCAAAACGGCAAGCGGCATTGCCCCATTGCTTGTGGCTCGAAAGCCAGGCCTGCGCTGCATTAGCCATCTTTTTTTGTTTTGAAGTTGTTACCGAGGCGATACCGCCACCAAAACTTTGATTGCGGCGAAAACGGACCTCGACAAAAACCAATTCTTGACCGTCTTGCATCAATAAATCAATTTCACCAAACGGATAACGCACGTTGCGTTCAATTAACTTCAATTGCTTCGCCAATAAAAAATCACAAGCGGCTTGCTCTGCGTTTTCGCCCGCTAGAAGATGCGCCGCTTTAGTCATGAATTTTTAGTGCTGCCATTAGCGTGCGGCTACGCGCGGCCGACCACCGGAAAAGACTGCCCATGCCGGATCACGCTGCACATTGCCCATGCTGTCAACGCGTAAATTACCGGTCGCACCAGCGAGCATAAAACCGGCATCTTTTTGCAAGCGATCAAGGTAGGCGCTCAGTTGCCAGGCGTCGGCACCGAAGGCGAACAGGCGTTGCGCAGGGCCGCGAATGCTTGGCATGTTTTTAGCCACGCTATCGGCATTGGCAAGGCCATTGTATTGATTCAACAGCCAAGGCAGTTCCGGCATTTCAATGCCGTCGAGTACTGCGTCTTGCGAGGCGCTGGCGCCATTGAGAATAAGCGATGCAGCTAATTTTGGTGCGCTCGCCAGACTCGATATTTTTATTTGCGTCATCAATGCGCGCGCTTGCGGGGCTTTCAATGCAATATAAATCGCCGATGCATTGGCATCATTGCCAGCGAGCAGGGCGGTAATTTTTGCGGGCAGCTCAAGCGCTTCGCCTTCCACCATATGCTCGGCAATAATTTGGCCGCCACGTATTTTGTATTGGTCCTTGAACGCAGCGACCGTGCGTTGCGCTGTGTCGTCACGCTGGGTAAAAATAATGACCGACATTTGATTGCGGTTGGCAAAACGATCTGCCGAAATCCAGCCTTCTTCATCGGGAGAAAGTGCAAAACTTAAATTGCCCGGTGCCGGTGCATTTTGTCCGCGATTTAAAAACAATACCGGCACATTGACTTCGGCCTGATTTGAAACCGCATTCACTTCATCACGCGTCAATGGCCCGACAATCATTTGCGCACCATCGGCCATCGCTTTGACGGCAGCATTTTTTGCACCCTCGGCACTGCCAAGCGTGTCGTAAAATTGTACGCGTGGGCGACGGCGATTTTCGGCGTAGTACTGGCTTAGAAAACCGTCGCGAACGGCAATACCTGCACCGGCGGAATTGCCTGATAAAGGTAGCAAGACGGCGAGTTGATTGGGTGGCCGATAACCATCATTTTCGGCAGCTGGAAACGCATTGTTACGATCATTGCCTTGCGAGCTTGCAACCGCCATCGGTAAAGGCATGCCGCGTTTTTTTAATTCACGTGCAGCATAGGCATACAGGGGTTCGCTTGCCGACAAACCGGCGCTTTTCTGCGCGAGTTCTGCCGCTGGTACCAGACCCAGCAGGCGTTCGATATTGCGTCCAGCCGCTGCGCGTTCTTTTGGTTTCAAGTCTTCCATTAACCAGACTTGTTCAGAGGCAACATCGAACTTCATACCGGCCGCATCAAAGGCGCGATAGCGAGCATTATGCCAACGCATGCTTTCATCACTTGGCACGGAATCTCGACGCTGATTTAAAAATGCAATCGCTTCGTTACCGCGTTTATCGGCGATTAAAAACTCTGCATTTAAAAGATCATGCAAAAATGCGGCATCGCCCGATAATTTGCGTCTTTGGCTTTCTAGCAATAATTGTCTTGCCTTGCCCTCATCACCGGCGAGCTTCCAGGCATTGGCAGCGCGCGCTAACGCGGCGTCATGTGGCGTGCCTTTGGACATCGCGGCTTCGGACTCATAGATAAGTGCAGCATCGCGAAATTTTCCGTCACGCAGGAATCCTTCTGCGGTCGAATTGCTCGGTCCATTGGTCGGCGTTGTGCTGACCGTGGCGCAGGCAGAAATCAAGAGAATGGCAAGAGCGGGGGCTAATAATCTAAAACGCATAAGGCAAATCCGAAGGTTGACGGTAAGATGATACCTGTAGAACAGGGAGAAGGCGGCATGGCGGCAGTAAAACCCGGCACTTTGTACGTGGTGGCGACCCCGATTGGTAACCTGTCCGACCTGTCGGCGCGTGCACGCGAAGTCTTGTCTGAGGTTTCGGCCATTTGCGCCGAAGACACCCGTCATACCAAGTCATTATTGCAGGCGTTCAGTATTGATAAGCCGCTGATTGCGCTACATGAACACAACGAAGCCGATATTGCCTGGAAACTCGTTGAGCGTCTGAAAACCGGCGATAGCCTGGCATTGGTGTCTGATGCGGGTACGCCATTGGTGTCTGATCCCGGCTATCGACTCGTGCGCGAAGTACGCGCCGCCGGTTTTCCGGTTAGTCCGATTCCCGGCGCTTGTGCAGCGATTGCGGCCTTGTCGGTGGCGGGTATTCCCAGTGATCGATTTTGTTTTGAAGGATTTCTACCTGCCAAATCTTCTGGCCGACGCGAGCGTTTGCAAAACCTGGCGCGCGAACCGAGGACGCTGGTGTTTTATGAAAGCTCGCATCGTATCGAAGAATCATTGTCGGATTTAGTGGCGATTTTCGGCGCCGAGCGCGAAGCCGTCATTGGCCGCGAACTGACTAAGTTATTTGAAACAGTCATTGGAGATTCGCTTGGTAGCTTGCTTGAAAAAGTGCAGCAGGACGACAATCAACGCAAAGGCGAGTTTGTAATCGTCGTGCGTGGTTGCGAAGACGATACCTCGGTGGTGTTAGCCGAAGGTCAAAGACTTTACGCCAAGTTAGTCGAGCACATGAAACCTTCACAGGCCGCCAAATTAGCCGCCGAGCTAAGCGGCGCGCCAAGAAAAGCGCTGTACGGCGGCGAACCGTAGGAGCGCCTTTAGGCGCGATCGGCTCTTGAGCAGATCCGTCGCGCCTAAAGGCGCTCCTACGCATGAAGGATCCGTCGGAACCTTTGTTGTGTTTAAGAATCACAGCTCTGTCGAAGCCCGGTAGCGTGTGGCATGTACTACAAAGAACTCATTCTTGCCGCCGTGATATTTTCAGTAACGAGTATCGCTTACTCGCAAGAGACAAGCATAATCTCTAACCCCGCTATCGATATGCAGGGGTATCTGGATATTGCACAAGAAGCCGCGCAGCATCGCGAAAGCCATCGCCTGACTGAAGCCGAATTTATCGCGATGAGTCTCGAGCCCAATACAATAATCCTTGATGCACGCAGCGCCGAAAAATATGCCGAGCTGCATATCAACAATGCGATAAATTTAAGCTTTCCGGATATTACCGTTGATAGTCTTGCCGAATTATTTCCTGATAAAAATGTTCGCATTCTTATCTATTGCAATAATAATTTTGCCAATGCACCCAAGGCTTTCCCAACAAAACGCGCCGATGCGTCCTTGAATATTTCCACTTACATCAGTCTTTATAGCTATGGCTATAAAAATGTGTATGAGCTCGGCCCGCTTGTCGAAATTAAAAAATCGAAATTGAAATTTGTGTCGGGTAAAAAATAAATCGTAGCCCGGGTCACGCTCTATCGACCCGGGTTTTCATGCGTGATCGACACCAAGTTGCTTGCATCAAAAAATCCTAGACAAGAATTTTTATTCAACTCCGGATTTATTCCCGGGTCGATAGGGCGTGACCCGGGCTACGTTTTTTTAATCGCGATGGCGAGCGGGTACGTAGCGTGTTCCGAAAACGATGTCCCATAGCGGCGTGGTGACGCCGAAATTTTTGTCGGGATGATGGTGGTGAATGTAGTGAATAGCAGCCCAGCGTTTTATCAAAGGGCGGCGAAAACGCGTGACGTGAATAGCGAGATGGCTTAAGCCATAAGTGGCATAGCCAGCTGCCAAGCCGCCTGCCAAGAGCAGGGCATAGCTGGTGGGCATTATTAGTGCAAACAGGGCTAGTAGCATCAAAACTAAAATGGGTGGCAGAAAAAACGGCAGTGAATCATAACCCAAGGGGTTTTCGTGATGTTTGCGGTGGCCCGGTTCCATCAGTGGCACTGAGCCGTGGAATAGCCAGCGGTGAAAACAATATTCGATCAGAGTAAATACAAGCAGGCCAGATAAGGCCGTGAAGAGTGCGGCGATGGGATGGCCATAAGCGCCACGTATGCCTGTCGCCAATAAGACAACGCTGATGACAAAATCTGAAGTCAACGCTGCTCGGCTATTCGCACGAGTTTGCGACATTCTCGCGATGGGTTTGACGGCTGCATCGAATAAACTTCCGATCAGCCATGGCTTGATGCTTATCATCGAGGGTTCCGGTAAAAACAGTTCATGTCTTGTGCCTCAGTCCAGTGAGTAAAGCACAGCGGGTAATATGACACGACAAGCTGCAATAAAGTTCTCTCGGTAAAGCGGTGAATATTATCGCGACAAGGGCCGAGTTTACTAAACTCACAAGCGCCCTTTGTAGGAGCGCGCTCTGCTCGCGAATAAATCTGCGATGCCGCCCATCGCGAGCAGAGCGCAGTAGGGTGGGCATCGCCCACCAGCTCTTCGTCAAGATTATCGCTAACGGTGGGCGGTGCCCACCCTAAGGCTCAATCGAGATTGAAAAATTCTAGTGAAATTCGTTTTAGCTACAAAACAAACATTGTGAAATTACAAATATTTGAAGCCGGAAAAATCGCGTTGATAACTGCTCGAACGGGCATAGCCACTGCTGCGGCCATAACTGGTACCCGGATTACGGGTTTGCGGTTGCGATACAGGGCTTGGTTTAGTCGTGGTTTTATTCGGACTGGTGTTTGATTGGGTGGCCATGAGAATGTCTCTGTGAGTTAGTGTGCTGGTAATCTACCACACCAAGGCAGAAACAAAATATGCCGTAAGTCATGATTGCCGAAATTATCGGCAACTCTTTGATTTTAATGAAAGTGGCAGGTTCTACGTAGCCCGGGTCACGCTCCACCGACCTGGGGCTTCATGCGAAATCAATACCAATGTGCATGCATTAGAAAACTTCTAGGCAAGGATTTTTATTCGATTCTGCGTTCATTCCGGGGTCGGTGGAGCGCAACCCGTGCTACGGGCTAAATTTACAGACACCTCATTGTAGGAGCGAGCTCTGCTCGCGAACAAATCTGCGATGCGGCCCATAGCGTGCAGAGCTCGCTCCTACAAAAGCATCAGGCCTATCGCGAGGCTGCAAAACGCTCCTGCGTTTGCAGCACTCCCGTCATCCATGGCGGTCGCAGGCTCGCTTCTACGAGCGTTAAAAAAGTGGCGGAGTCGATCATTAAGCCGGGTTCTGTTTCCCTTGCGGGCGACAACCATTCCTCTAGGCCTTGCATCACTACAAAGCTCAAGCAGCGCACCCGTGTGCGAATCGAGCCAATTCATAGCACACCTATTTGGCCTTGCTCCAAGTGGGGTTTACCGTGCCCTGCGGCGTTAGCCCCGCAGGCGGTGGGCTCTTACTCCACCGGTTCGCCCTTACCACGCATGTTCGCCTCATTGCTGGGGCGGCACCGTTCGGCGGTATATTTTCTGTTGCACTAGCCGTCGACTCACGTCGCCCAGGCGTTACCTGGCACTTTGCTCTATGGAGCCCGGACTTTCCTCGGCACGGTCAAGCCGTGACGCGGTTGTCTTGACCGACTCCGCCGTGCGCATTGTCGCATAGCACGCCGACTCCGCCGATTTTTATCTGATTTCTTGCGCAAGTCACAGCTTAGCCCTCAAAAGTGGCTTTTTTCAGCGCAGGCTTTGAAATTTATCATTCAGATTCGCCTTACAACCACGGTTTTGAGCGTTGTCTAGCAGCGCACACTTTCGAGTCTTAATTCAGCACTTTTTCTGTAAAAACAAGGCTTACCAAACGCTAGTTAAACCATTGTCTGAACAGTGGCGCAACATATTGATTCTGCTAGACAAATTCATTGGAATTTTTGCTTGACACACTTTCTTCACAAGCATAACGTGGGCGGACGTGGAAAAATGATGAATTTCGTGGGGAATTGTGGAAATGTTTCAAGGCGAAACCGCCATCACGCTGGACGATAAGGGCAGATTAGCGATTCCAACCGCTTTTCGTGAGCTTGTTGCGCGTGCCGGAAACCGCTTGGTCATCACCTATAACCCTTACGAAAGTGGTTGTTTGTGGCTTTACCCAGAAAAAGCCTGGGAAGCCGTTCGTGATCAGGTCAATGCTCTGCCCAATGCCAAACGCGTACATCGCAATTTGCAATTGAAATTAGTTGGCGCCGCGACTTTTGTCGAGCCCGATGGTAATGGCCGCATCTTGATGCCAGCCAGTCATCGCAACGCGGTCGGTATCGAGAAAAAAGCGGTGTTGCTGGGCATGGGAAATAAATTTGAATTGTGGAGCGAGCTGGCACATATCGCACAAATCCGTCAGTCCATTACGGATGAAGATTTGAGCGACGACATGCTCGATTTGAGGTTGTAGTACAGATGGCAAGGGTGTCAGGGATGACGCAGAGCCCAAGCCATCTTCCGGTGATGTTCACGCAGGCGATGGAAGGTTTGCGGGTGCTCAAGGATGGCAGGTATCTGGATGGCACGTTTGGTCGTGGTGGCCATGCGCGTGGTGTGTTGGACCGGCTAGGGCCGGAAGGAAAATTGTTGGTAATGGACAAGGACCCTGTTGCGATTGCGTGCGCCGCCGAGCTACAAGCGGAAGACGCCCGTGTCGCTTTTTATCAGGGTTCGTTTGCGGACTTGTCACATTGGAGCGATACCGCCGAGGGCCTGGATGGCGTGCTGTTTGACCTCGGCGTCTCTTCCCCACAGTTAGATGTGGCGGAACGTGGCTTTAGTTTTCGTAATGATGGTCCTCTGGACATGCGCATGGATAATCTTTCAGGCCAAAGCGCCGCCGATTGGCTTGCACATGCTTCAGAAAAAGAAATTGCCGATGTTTTGTGGGAATACGGCGAAGAAAAACTTAGCCGAAAAATTTCTCGCACCATAGTTGAGCGTCGCGTTGAAACGCCTTTGCTCCGCACTGCGCAACTAGCTGATTTGATCGCGTCGGTATTGGGTCGTGGCGATGGAAAAATCCATCCGGCCACCCGCAGCTTTCAGGCGATTCGTATTTTTATCAATCGTGAACTTGAAGATCTGGAATTGGGTTTGGAAGCGGCCTATACAAAATTAAAAGTCGGTGGACGTTTGGCGGTGATTAGTTTTCATTCGCTGGAAGATCGCATCGTCAAACAATTTATTGCCAAGTACGCCAAGGCGCCAGCGGGCAATCGCCGCATGCCGATTGAAGTGGAATTCACGCCGGGCCTGAAAGACATCGGCGGCGCCATGCGCGCCAGCGATGAAGAAACCAGAACCAACCCGCGCTCACGCAGCGCGGTATTGCGCGTGGCGGAAAAATTATGAGCCCGCGCTATTTCATCATTACGCTATTGATTCTTGCCGCGGTTATTTCCGGCGTGATGGTAGTTTATTCTCGCCATAAACATCGTCAGGCTTATATCGAATTATCACGTCTGGAAAAACAACGCGACGAACTCAATATCGAATTTTCGCGCCTGCAACTGGAGCAGGCGACTTGGTCGGAAACCAATCGCATAGAACAAATTGCGACCGGACGTTTAGGCATGAGTTATCCACAAAATGTGGATGTCGTGTTGGTGCGGCCATGAAATTAAAAGCTCGCGCCTATAACCCAAGAGTCCGTCTGCAAATATTGGCAGCTTGCTTTGCCGTATTTGCTTCATTGCTGGTCGCGCGCGCGGCATGGATGCAATTGATTCATCGCGATTTCTATCAACAACAGGGCAACGCACGGTTTTTGCGCGAACTGCCGATTGCCACCTCTCGTGGCATGATTATCGATAGAAATGGTGAGCCGCTGGCCGTTTCGACGCCGGTGGAATCGGTCTGGGCAAATCCAAAAGAATTGTTGCAAGCACCCAAGCGTATGTCGGAACTGGCAAAGGTGCTGGGTATTCCGCGCGATGTTCTAGAGCAACGCATTGCCCAGCGAGCAAGCAAAGAATTTGTTTACTTGCGACGACATATCAACCCCGATGATGCCCAAGCGGTAGTCGCATTAAAAATTCCCGGTGTTTATTCCACGCGGGAATTTCGTCGTTTCTACCCGCATGGCGAAGTGATGGCGCATGTCTTGGGCTTTACCAATGTTGACGATATGGGGCAGGAAGGTTTGGAGCTGGCGTTTAATGATTGGCTAACCGGCAAGCCGGGCTCGCAAAAAATCATTCGTGATCGCAGTGGTCATATTGTTGAAAAAATTGATTTGATTCGTGAAGCGCAACCTGGAAAAGATCTGGCACTTTCGATTGATCGCCGCATTCAGTATTTGGCGTATCGCGAATTAAAATCGGCCTTGATCAATGCGCAGGCGCGCAGTGGTTCGGCGGTGGTGATCGATATCAAGACTGGCGAAATTCTGGCGATGGTGAATCAGCCTTCATATAACCCCAATTCGCGCGAATCTTCATCACCGTATTTGCATCGTAACCGCGCAGTGACGGATGTCGTTGAGCCAGGTTCGGTGATCAAGTCGATTACCGTTGCTGCAGCGCTTGAAAACGGGGTCAATCCGAATATTCGAATTGATACTAATCCCGGCATCATGACGCTCGACAAATATACGATTCGCGATACCACCAATCATGGCGTTGTTTCCTTGGAGGGCTTGTTGCAAATGTCTTCCAATATTGGTGCGGCAAAATTGGCTGCTAATATGAGCAACGCACATCTATACGATGTGTTGCATCGCTTTGGTTATGGGCAATCGACCAATAGCGGTTTTCCGGGAGAATCTTCTGGTGTGCTATCGCCGCCCCGCAGCTGGGGCCCAGTCGAGAAGGCGACTATTTCTTATGGTTATGGTTTGTCGGTAACGCCGCTGCAAATTGCACAGGCTTACGCTACTTTGGCAAATCATGGCCGCATGATGACACCCACTTTTGTCAAAAGTGCGGAGCAAAAAACTGGCACCCAAGTGATGGACCCGCTGATTGCCAATGAAGTGTTGGCGATGTTGGAATCGGTTACCAATGTCGGCGGTACTGCGCAACGTGCCGCTATTACCGGTTATCGTGTCGGCGGTAAAACCGGTACCTCGCGTCAATTTAATGCCGGTGGTTACAGCAAGCGCTATATTTCATTATTCGCTGGCGTGGTGCCATTAACGGACCCGAAATTTGCGATGGTGGTGGTGATCAATGAGCCTGCGGGTCACGATTATTACGGTGGTCTGGTATCGGCACCGGTATTTCATAATGTGATGGAAGGCGCGCTACGTTTGATGGATGTGCCGCCGGACAATGTGGCGGCCTGGTATGAACCAAAAAAACCGGTAGCGCCCACTGTAGTTGCTAAGCCGATCGTTACAGCGCTTGCTCCTGCTGCTATCGACGAAGCAGTAACAGCTGATGATGCCGTCGTGCCGGGAGTGCAGCCATGACTGCGGCTCGCAGTATGCCTTTGCATGAATTGCTGGCGGATCAAGTTCCTGCCTTGCCGTCGGTAAATCCGATCGTGAGAGGCATGTGTGTCGATAGCCGCGCATTGAAAAAAGACGATGTATTTATTGCATTGGCAGGTGCAACAACGCATGGCCTGAAATTTACAAAGCATGCGCAGGATATTGGTGTTGCCGCAGTACTGTTTGAAACGCCCGCGCCAGAGGGCTTTGTTGAGACAGACAATACGATTGCCGTGCCAGCCTTGCGAAAAAAATGCGGTCTGATCGCGAGCCGCTTTTACGCAAAGCCTTCCGAGTCTTTGCAGATGTTCGGTGTTACCGGCACCAACGGCAAAACTTCGACCGTGCAGTTAATTGCAGAGGCCCTGAGTTTGAGTGGAACGACAACGGGAACCATCGGAACTTTAGGCACGGGTTTGTACGGGAAATTGGTCGAAGGCGAACGCACAACGCCAGACGTGATTACCGTGCATGCTTCTCTTGCCGATATGCGCGATGCCGGTGCCAGCCATGTTGCAATGGAAGTGTCTTCGCATGCATTGGATCAAGGCCGCGTTGATGCCGTGGCCTTCGATGTTGCCGTGTTTACCAATCTCACCCGTGATCATCTTGATTATCACGGCAACATGGAGGCCTACGGCGAAGCAAAAGCGAAATTATTCGCTTGGCCAACATTATCTGCCGCAGTGATTAATTACGACGATCTATTTTCCGAAACACTAATTGGAAGGCTTTCGGCGGATGTGAACTTGATTGCACTCAGCTCACGTGGTCATGAAGCAGCAAATCTGCATGCCAGAAATGTTCGTCTGAATGCCGGTGGTATTTCTTTTGATTTATGTCGTGCCGAACTTGCTTTGCCCGTGCAATCGCCTTTGCTCGGAAGATTCAATGTCGATAATTTGCTGGCCGTTGCCGGTAGTTTGCTAGCGCTTGATTGGTCATTGGAGAAAATTGCCGAAGTGTTGCCAAAGTTGTCGCCAGTCGGTGGTCGTATGAGTCGAGTGGGTGGCGTGAATGGCAAACCTTTAGTGGTTGTCGATTATGCCCATACGCCTGATGCACTCGAACAAGCCTTGGCGAATTTGCGTTCGCATACCGAGGGTAAATTAATTTGTGTATTTGGTTGCGGTGGTGATCGCGATAAAGGCAAGCGCCCCGTGATGGCGGCCATTGCCGAGCGCGCTGCCGATGTTCTTATCGTGACCGACGATAATCCACGCACTGAAAACGGCGATGCCATTGTCCAGGATATTCAAGCCGGTCTTTCGCATTTGTCGCGTGCGCTGGTTCAGCGTGATCGCGCAAAAGCCATTGCCGCTGCAATTAAACAGGCAGGCAGCGACGATGTCGTCCTGATTGCAGGAAAAGGCCACGAGACTTATCAAGAAGTGCATGGCATCAAAACACCGTTCGATGACCTGGTGCAGGCGCGTCTGCATTTAGGAGAGCATGCATGAGGTCGGTGTTGCTTTCACAAATTGCACAATGGTGTGAAGCCCGTCTGATCGGCGATGACTTGAGCATTTCGCATGTCAGTACCGACACTCGTGATTTGAGTAAAGGCAGTTTGTTCGTTGCACTTCGCGGCGAGAATTTCGATGCTCACGATTTTATAGCGAACGCGGAACAGGCCGGTGCAGCGGCGGTCTTGGTGTCGCGTCCAGTCGAAACATCATTGCCGCAAATTCTTTGCGCCGATACGCAAGAAGCCTTGGCCGAATTTGCGGCAGGTATGCAGCAAGGTCGCAAGGCAGTCGTGGTGGCCTTGACGGGTAGTAATGGAAAAACCTCGGTTAAAAATTTAATCACTGAAATTTTGAATCGCAGCGGCAACACTTATTCCACGCCGGGTAATCGCAATAATGAAATCGGTTTGCCGATGGCAGTGCTGGAAGCTCCGGAAGATGCAGAGTTTGCCATCTACGAAATGGGTGCTGGCAAACCCGGTGATATCGCCTATTTGTGCAGCATCGTCGCGCCACAAGTATCGGTCGTCAATAATATCGGTCCAGCACATTTGGAGCGCATGGGCAGTTTGTTCGGCATTGCCCAAACCAAGGGCGCAATTTACGAAGCGCTTTCCGATGATGGTGTCGCCGTAATTAATGCTGACGATGCTTTCGCACCGTATTTTGCACAACGTGTTGGCCATCGCCGGATTTTTCGTTATGGCATTGAAAACGATGCCGATATTCGTGCAACTAATGTCCAACTGCATAGCGAGCATTCTGTTTTTGAATTGCATACGCCGGCCGGAAAACAAACGATTACTCTTGCTTTACCTGGCCGACACAATGTGATGAACGCTCTGGCTGCGACCGGTTTGGCTTTGGCAGCGGGTGCGCATTTCGATGCCATCGTGCAAGGCTTGCAAGCTGCCGCGCCAGTGAAAGGTCGACAAATTTCGCATGTGCTTGATAACGAAGCCGTATTGATTGATGACAGCTACAACGCCAATCCAGGTTCGGTGGCAGCAGCTATTCAAACACTGGCGCAAAATAATAAAGGCAGTTGGCTGGTGTTGGGCAATATGGCCGAGTTGGGTGATAACGCAGCAGAGTTACACTCAGAAGTTGGTGCGCTGGCAAAAAAATCCGGCATCGAAAAATGCTGGACCGTGGGCGAGCTGGCTAAAAATGCCAGTGCCGCATTCGGTGCGGGTGCGCGTCATTTCGATAATAAAGTGGCTTTGAGCGAAGCCCTGATTCATGAATTGCATGTCGGTGTGCGCTGTTTGGTGAAAGGCTCGCGATCGAGCGCCATGGATGAAGTAGTGAAGGCTGTCCTGAAAGAATTAAAAGAAAAAAATAAATCAGAAATTCCGGGGGGAACTTCGCATGCTGCTTGAACTGGCGCGTTGGCTACAGGGTTTTGCACGCTTCTTTGCATTATTTGATTATTTGACCATGCGCGCTATTTTGAGTGCCTTGACTGCCTTGGCATTTTCATTGTGGTGGGGCCCAAGTGTGATTGCGCGTTTGGCAAAACTTAAAGGCGGCCAACCCATTCGCAGCGATGGCCCACAAACACATTTTGTAAAAGCCGGTACACCGACCATGGGCGGCATGTTGATTTTACTGAGCCTGGGCGCATCGACTTTATTGTGGGCCGATTTACGAAATCGCTATGTTTGGGTAGTGCTCGCCGTGATGGTAGCGTTTGGATTGATCGGCTGGTTAGACGACTGGATCAAGATCGTGAGGCGCGATCCCAATGGTTTGAAATCACGTCATAAATATGCCTTGCAATCATTGTTCGGATTAATTGCTGCACTGGTCCTTTTTTATACTGCCGATGCCGCATCCAATACCACCTTGTATTTACCCTTGTTGAAAAATGTCGCTATTCCGATGGGCATGTTATTCATCGTGCTGGCGTATTTTTGGATAGTCGGTTTTTCCAATGCCGTTAATCTCACCGATGGGCTCGATGGCTTGGCCATTATGCCAACGGTTATGGTGGCTGCCGGTTTGGGTATTTTCGCGTATGCCTCCGGCAACGCGGTGTTCTCGCAATATTTACAAATTCCCGCTGTGCCGGGTGCCGGTGAATTGGCTATTGTCTGTGCCGCTATTGCCGGTGCGGGTCTCGGCTTTTTATGGTTCAACACGTATCCCGCCATGGTTTTTATGGGTGATATCGGTGCGTTGGCTTTGGGTGCTGCGCTTGGCACGATTGCCGTGATCGTTCGTCAAGAAGCCATTCTGGTCGTGATGGGTGGCATTTTTGTTATCGAAACTTTGTCGGTCATGATCCAGGTCGCCAGTTTCAAACTCACCGGAAAACGTGTGTTCCGGATGGCACCGATTCATCATCATTTTGAATTGAAAGGTTGGCCTGAGCCGCGCGTGATTGTGCGCTTCTGGATTATTTCTTTCATTCTGGTCTTGGTCAGTCTTGCGACCTTGAAGGTCCGCTGATATGGCACTATTCCACGATCGCTCCAAGCAAGCATTGAAGTTCGACGAACTCAACGGAAAGTTTGACCCGTGGCTCGTCGCAATTTCAATTGCATTGGCATGCATCGGTATCGTGATGGTGGCTTCAAGCTCAATGCCGTACGCCGTCGATAATCATATGGGTGAATTTCATTACCTGACGCGCCATATTATTTTTCTCGTGGTCGGCTCGGGTATGGCTTTTGCCATTATGAAATCCGATTTGAAAACCATCGAAACTCATAGCCACACTTTATTATTACTCTGCGTATTTTTATTAGCCTTGGTGATGTTGCCCGGTATCGGTAAATCAGTGAATGGCGCAAGGCGCTGGATTAATTTGGGCTTTTTTAGTTTTCAACCGGTAGAAGCAGTGAAAATTCTTTTCATTGTCTGGGTTGCCAGTTATCTGGTGCGTTTTCGCGATGTGATCGGCCATCAATGGAAAGCCTTATTGAAACCACTGGGTGTTTCAATTTTTCTGGTGTGCTTATTATTAGTCGGTAAAGATTTTGGCTCGTCGATGTTGCTATTGAGCATTGCTCTGGGCATGGCTTACTTGGGTGGCGCACGTTTGCAGCATCTTAGTTTGTTGGTCCTGGCGGGTCTGCCATTTATTATTGGCGCCATTATTTTTGAGCCTTATCGAGTAGAGCGCCTAACTTCATTCCGTAATCCGTGGGCGGACCCATTCGATAGCGGTTTCCAGTTAGTGCAGGCACTGATCGCGATTGGTCGCGGCGAGTTTTCGGGCGTGGGTTTAGGTGGTAGCGTGTTGAAACTGGATTACCTGCCCGAAGCGCACACTGATTTCGTATTTTCGGTGTTGGCAGAAGAGTTGGGCTTCGTTGGTGTCTGCTTGGTAATTTTATTATTCGCTGCATTCACCTGGCGTGCTTTTAATATTGGTATGCGTTGCCTGGACCGCAGCCGCCCGTTCAGTGCGTATTGCGCCTTCGGTATTGGTATCTGGATTGCATTGCAAAGCATGATTTCGATGGGCGTAAACATGGGCGTGCTGCCGACGAAAGGCTTGACGCTGCCTTTGATTTCATCCGGCGGCTCGAGCGTTTTGATGACCTGTGTTGCGATTGGCTTGCTATTGCGAATCAGCTATGAATTGTCCTGTGCCGAGCGCACGGTAAATTTACGTCGCAATGAAGGCTTGATGACTTCGCCGCGCGCTGAATACGATGAAGACGTGACATCACCTAAAGCCATTACCTTGCCTGTCACCGCGAATTTGCCGCGTATGCCACGTGAGCGTTTGGAACCGAAGTGGGGTTCTCGCGCATGACTTCGATGAATTCCGCACCAGTGATGATTCTTGCTGGCGGCACTGGCGGCCATATTTTTCCGGGCCTTGCTGTTGCCAAAGAATTGCGTACGCGTGATGTGCCGGTGATTTGGCTGGGTTCCGATGGCGGCATGGAAACACGATTGGTGCCACAAAATAATATTGCGATTGAAACCATTGCCGTACGCGGTTTACGCGGCAAGGGAATCACGGGTTTATTAAGTGCGCCTTTCGTGATTGTGCGTTCGGTATTCCAGGCGATTGCAAAAGTACGAAAACATCAGCCACGCGCGGTCTTGAGTTTCGGTGGCTTTGCCGCCGGGCCTGCCGGTCTTGCGGCCTGGCTTTTGCGTAAACCTTTATTGGTACACGAAGCCAACCGCGCGCCGGGTTTCACCAATCGCGTATTGGCGAAACTAGCGGATCGAGTGCTCTGCGGTTTTCCGGATAGTTTCAAAAACATGCCCAATGATGTGGTCGGTAACCCGGTGCGTGCAGAAATTTCAGCTATGCCGCCACCGCAAGAACGCTTGGCCAACAGAAGCGGCGCGATCCGTTTATTAGTTCTCGGTGGTAGCCAGGGCGCTCGTGCGATTAATGCAACGGTGCCGAAAGTGATTGCAGCCTTGAAAGGCAAAATCGAATTTGAAATTCGCCATCAATGCGGTGAAAAATTATTGGCCGATGCCAAACAGTCCTATCAATCAGCCAATATAAACGCGAGCGTTGAGGCTTTTATTCAAGACATGTCCGCAGCCTATGGCTGGGCCGATATTGTGATTGGTCGTGCTGGTGCACTCACTGTTGCCGAATTATGCGCAGCCGGTGTCGGTAGTATTTTGATTCCCTTCCCCGGCGCAGTCGATGATCATCAGGCATGCAATGCCCAATATTTGAAAGAATGCGGCGCCGGTGACTGGTTGCGCCAAACCGAAACCCTTGAGCATGATTTGCAGCAATTATTAAGCGAGTTTTGCGAAGACAGAAAATTCCTGATGCAGCTGGCACTCGCTGCACGCAAAGCAGCATTGCCCGATGCCACCAAAGACGTGGTGGATATCGTCTTGTCGGAGGCCGCCGCATGATGCGTCATCGTTTCCAGCAAACGGGTGATTTGGCGAAAGCCTTTCCGCGTATTCACTTTGTCGGTATCGGCGGCGTTGGCATGAGTGGCATTGCTGAAGTCATGTTGACGCTTGGCTATAAAGTCTCCGGTTCGGATCAAAACGAATCCGCTTCAACGCGTCGCTTAGTTAGCATGGGCGCAAAAGTATTTCGTGGACACGCGGCCAGTAATATTGAAGACATCGATTGCGTGGTGGTTTCAAGTGCGATCAAAGCCGACAATCCGGAATTGCAACAAGCGCATGCGCAGCAAATTCCGGTGGTGCCGCGTGCCGAAATGCTGGCCGAATTAATGCGCTTCAAGCGTGGAATTGCCATTGCAGGCACCCACGGAAAAACCACGACGACATCATTGACGGCCAGCGTATTGTTTGAAGGCAATCTGGATCCGACCTTTGTTATTGGCGGCCAACTACTCAGCGCCGGTGCGAATGCAAAATTGGGGTCGAGCCAATGGCTGGTAGCCGAAGCCGATGAAAGCGATGGCAGTTTTTTACGCTTGAATCCCTTGATCGCGGTCGTTACCAATATTGATGCCGATCATCTTGAAAATTATGGCGGCGATTTCGAGCGCGTCAAAGCCGCGTTCTCGGAATTTCTGCATCGTCTGCCTTTTTACGGTTTGGCAATATTGTGCATAGACGATCCACTCGTGGCCGAACTGGCAAAACAAACGCCACGGCACACCATTCGTTATGGCTTGTCCGAAGACGCGAATGTGCGTGCAAGCAATGTGGTGCAAGACGGCGGAGCGATGCAGTTCAAACTGCATTTACCCGATGGTAGCGAACAATCAGTCACCTTGAATTTGCCTGGGCAACACAATGTATTGAATGCGTTAGCAGCCGCTGCCGTGGGTTGGCAGCTCGGCGTTTCATCCGAAGCAATTGCCAGCGCATTGAAAAAATTCCAGGGCATCGGCCGTCGTTTCAATATTAAAGGCGAACTGGATTTCGGCAATGGCAAGGCCTTGGTGGTTGATGATTACGGTCATCACCCACGCGAGCTTGAAGCGGTATTTGCCGCTGCCCGTGGCGGTTGGCCGGATAAACGATTGGTTGTGGCATTCCAGCCGCATCGCTACAGCCGCACTCGTGATTTGTTCGATGATTTCGTCAGCGTACTTTCCACCTGCGATGCCGTCGTCTTGACCGAAGTGTATGCCGCAGGCGAAGCGCCGATTAATGGCGCCGATGCCAAATCACTCGCACGCGCCATTCGCGCCCGTGGTCGTATTGATCCGGTAGTCGTCAATAGCGCACGTGAATTAGCAACGGTACTACCGGATATTTTGCACGAGGGTGATTTACTTTTGATGATGGGCGCCGGTGATATCGGTGCGGTCGCTAGTGATATCGGCAACAAAGGTTTTGAAGGGGCCGCATCGGCATGAAACGAGTGAGTGATGCAAAAGAATTTGGTCGTGTTGCCGTCCTGATGGGCGGTACCAGTTCCGAGCGCGAAGTGAGTTTGAATTCGGGCGCCAATGTGCTTGAAGCCTTGCTTGCGCGTGGTGTGGATGCAAAGGCAGTTGATGGTATTCCGGCGCTGGTAGAGGCATTGCATCAGAAAAAATTCGATCGCGTTTTCAATATTCTGCATGGCACCAAGGGCGGCGGTGAAGATGGCATTCTGCAAGGTTTGTGCGAAGCCATGAATATGCCTTACACCGGGTCCGATGTGTTGGGCTCGGCTCTTAGCATGGATAAAATTCGCACCAAACAAGTCTGGCTAAGCTTGGGTCTGCCAACGCCGCGTTATGCAAGATTGAGCGTTGGCGATGATGTGCATGCCGCTGCGCGTTCATTAGGTTTGCCGGTAATTATCAAGCCATCATGTGAAGGCTCCAGCGTCGGCGTCAGCCGCGTGTTCAATGATGCCGATCTCGATGCCGCTGTTGAATTGGCAGCCAAGTATCCCGGCGAAATGCTGATGGAGCAATTGATTGAAGGCGGTGAATACACCATTGGCGTGCTCGAAGGAAAAGCCTTGGCAAGCATCCATATTGTGCCGGCCGGCGAGTATTACGATTACCACTCGAAATATATTTCAGATGAAACCCAATATATCTGTCCCGGTCTGTCCGAAGCTGAAGAAAAAGTAGTGCAAGCGCTTGCCGAAAAAGCCTTCGCCGGTGTCGGCTGCCGTGGTTGGGCGCGAATTGATTTCATGCGCGATAAAAACGGCAGCATTTTTTTACTGGAAGCCAATACCGCACCTGGCATGACTAGCCATTCGCTAATGCCTAAATCAGCCAAAGCTTTCGATATCGATTTTGAAAGCTTGTGCTGGCGCATTCTGGAGTCGAGCTTCGCATGATGAAAGCCCTGTTCCGCCTCACTGCCTGGACATTCGCGATTGCGCTGGTGGTCTTGCCTGTGGCCGCAGTATTGAATGGCTGGATTGGTGGCGAGCGTTGGCCGATGCGGCATTTGCGGGTGTCGGGCGAATTTAATCTGGTCAGCGACCAGCAAGTGCGCGAAACCGTTTTGCCAAACGTCAACAACGGATATTTTGCAGTGAATCTCGAGCAAGTTCGACAAAATATTGCGGTCTTGCCCTGGGTAAAACAAGTCGATGTCCGCAAGCGCTGGCCAGACCGTCTTGAAGTCACGGTTGCCGAATACAAACCCTTGGCGCGCTGGGGCGAAAAGAAATTATTGGCGGAAAACGGCGAAATTTTTGCGATACCCAAAAATGCAAAATTCAAACTGCCTTTGTTCGTCGGACCCGACGCCAATGCCGGTGACATGATGTCTTTTTATAGCTATGCCAAACCCTTGTTTTTAGGTATGGGTTTGCAAGTACAAAGTATTCAGATGAGTGCCCGTGGTAGTTGGAGTTTAACCCTGAGTGATGGCCTGGAAATTGAAGTCGGTCGCGGTGAACCACAACAACGTCTGGCGCGTTTTGCACGACTGCTGCCGCAAATAAAAAATGATGAACTCAAACGTCAGTTGGTACGTGCTGACCTTCGTTACACCAATGGCTTTGCCTTGAGCTGGAAACAAATACAAAGCAAAAGTGAAGTCGAAAATAATCTAGAGCAGGACAATACATGAATCGCAAGGGTGATAAATCATTAATTGTTGCGCTGGATATCGGCACTTCAAAAATCACGGCCATGGTGGGCGAATACGCCCACGGCCAGGAATTGGAAGTGATCGGTATTGGTTCGCACGAATCACGTGGCATGAAACGCGGCGTGGTGGTCGATATCGAATCTACCGTGCAATCAATCAAACATGCGATTGAAGAGGCCGAATTAATGGCCGGTTGCGAAATTCGTTCAGTCTATGCCTCGATTTCCGGTAGCCACACGCAATGCCGCAATTCACCCGGAATTGTGCCGGTGGGAAGTGGCGAAGTGACCTATCAGGATCTGGATAATGTGCTGCAAGCCGCCAAGGCAGTGGCAATTCCTTCCGATCAAAAAATCCTGCATGCCATTCCACAGGAATATATTGTTGATAATTCGCAGGAAGGCATTCGTAATCCTGTCGGCATGTCGGGTGTGCGTCTCGAAGTTCGCGCGCACATCATCACCGGCGCATTATCGGCTGCTGCCAATATCACCAAATGCGTGAATCGTTGCGGCCTGCAAGTCGATGATCTGATTTTGTCTTCGGTGGCATCAAGCACGGCAGTGTTGACGCAAGATGAAAAAGAATTGGGCGTAGTGTTGGTCGATATTGGCGCAGGCACCACGGACATCGCGGTATTTGTGCAAGGCTCTATACGTCATACCGCATCACTGCCAATTGCCGGTGATCAAGTCAGTAATGACATCGCGCATTTATTGCGGACACCAACGCCTGAAGCCGAACAAATTAAAGTTCGCTATGCCTGCGCGCTCGCACAATTGGCGACTGCTGAAGAAAGTATTCAAGTACCAAGTGTGGGTGATCGTCCGCCACGGCGTTTGGCACGTCAGGCCTTGGCTGAAGCGGTGCAAAACCGTTACGAAGAAATTTTCGAAATGGTGCAGGCCGAATTACGCCGCTCCGGTTTTGAAGAATTGGTGCGTGCAGGTTTAGTGTTGACCGGTGGTTCATCACGCATGGAAGGCGTGGTCGAGCTTGCCGAAGAAATGTTGCATATGCCGGTACGCGTCGGCATTCCACAAAATATTAAAGGCTTGGGTGAAGTAGTCGGCAATCCCGTGCATGCCACCGGAGTAGGTTTATTGCTCTGGGGCAGTGCCAGTGAAAATCCACGCCGACCGTCTTTATCCAGTAGTAAGGCAGGAACCCTTTTTTCAAAACTTCGCACCTGGTATCGCGGAGAGTTTTAGTAGTTGCAACACCTATAAAAAGAATATTCATTTAAATCACGGAGGATCTGAACATGGCACATTTTGAATTAGTAGAAAAATTGGCACCCAACGCAGTCATTAAAGTGATTGGCGTGGGCGGCGGCGGTGGCAATGCAGTCGCGCACATGGTGAATGCCGGTGTTGATGGTGTTGAATTCATCACGGCAAATACCGACTCGCAAGCCATTAAAAACGTCGGTGCAAAATTTCAATTGCAACTCGGCGGTAATGTCACCAAAGGTTTGGGCGCAGGCGCGAATCCAGAAGTCGGCCGTCAAGCCGCTTTGGAAGATCGTGAGCGCATTGTTGAAGCATTAACCGGCGCCGATATGGTGTTTATCACTGCGGGTATGGGTGGCGGTACCGGTACGGGTGCAGCGCCAGTGGTAGCTCAGCTTGCAAAAGAAATGGGAATTTTAACGGTCGCCGTTATCACCAAGCCTTTCCCATTCGAAGGCCGTCGTCGTATGCAAGTGGCTTTAAAAGGCATTGAAGAATTGGCGATGCATTGCGATTCTTTAATCACCATTCCCAATGAAAAATTAATCACTGTGCTTGGCCGCGATGCAACGATGATGCAAGCTTTCCGTGCAGCCAATGATGTGTTGCTTGGTGCCGTACAAGGCATTGCCGATTTGATCGTGCGCCCAGGTTTGATCAACGTCGATTTTGCCGATGTCCGTACCGTAATGAGCGAAATGGGTCTTGCCATGATGGGCAGCGGCACTGCTCGCGGTGATGACCGTGCACAAGCTGCAGCAGAAGCAGCGATCAGCAATCCATTGCTCGATGAAGTCAATCTGGCCGGTGCAAACGGCGTGTTGGTGAACATCACCGCAGGTCCGGATTTCACCATGCGTGAGTTTGATGAAGTCGGCCGCATTATCGAAGAGTTCGCATCTGAAGATGCTACCGTCGTTGTCGGCACGGTGCTGGATCCCGATATGAAAGACGAAGTGCGCGTAACGGTCGTTGCGACTGGTTTGAATCGTGGCGTGTCGCGCGCGGCAGTACGCCCAGATCGCGTTGAATTTGGCAGCAAAGAGCCAATGCGTAATCCAGTGAAATTGGTTCGCAACGCTACTACCGGCTTGCCCGATTACGACAGCATGGCCAATGCCGAGTATTCAAGTGCAGGCAATAATCTCGGCCTGCGTGCAAGCCGGGTAAGCGAAGCACAGCCACAAACCGCATTAAGTGATTTGCCAACCGACCATAGTTATCTGGATATTCCGGCTTTCTTGCGTCGCCAGGCGGATTGAGAGTAGGTCGGGCCCCGGCCCGACGCTTCTGAAAGATTGCGATGGTGTTTATGTCGAACCAAGTCCCGACGCTTTTGAAAGGTTGCGATGGTGCTTATGTTCGAAGCAAGTCCCGACGCTTTTGAAAGATTGTTATGGTATTTATGTCGGGCCAGGGCCCGACCTACGCCTTGTTCACTCTATTGATTTGTTACATTTCAAACCCACCGATTGGTGGGTTTTTTTTATGGGTGTAGGGGCGCCTGCTTGCCGCGCCC